>CAYWGE010000359.1:0-1502 GCA_964457215.1 uncultured Pseudomonadota bacterium | reverse complement strand
TTTTAATTTTTTGAAACAAATACAATTACCAATCTAAGTTGTTTTTACAAAATCAGATGATCCTCAAAAATTAGTAGGCAATATTTCTAAATCTTATTGGGCAATGCTAAACACCAATGAAGAACGTCCTTTATTGCATCGTGCAATTCAAGCAGCTTATCCTCCGGGCTCCACTTTTAAAATTGTGACGGCGCTCGCTGCCTTAGGAGAAGGAGTGATTGGAATAGATGAAAAAATGAATTGTCCAGGATACTATGCTGCAGCAGGCAGAAAATTTGGATGTTGGCTCGGAAAAGGGCATGGAAGTGTGAGTTTTTATAAAGCACTCGTTTCTTCTTGCGATGTGTATTTTTATAAGGTGGGAGAGCGCTTAGGATTCGACCGTGTTGCGGCTTATGCAAAACGCTTAGGGTTAGGAGAGCCTACGGGAATTGAATTGGAATACGAACGTGCAGGATTAATTCCAACCAGCGACTGGAAGTTGAAAGAAAGGAAACAAAGTTGGGGAATCGGAGATACGCTTTCTGCCTCGATTGGCCAAGGATTTGACTTAGTAACCCCTCTCCAGAATGCAGTGATGATGGCCCGCGTTGCCTCGGGTGGTAAAATGATTACTCCGCATTTAGTTCTAGGAATTGAAAATATTCCGACTCCTTCGAGTCCGGGTAAAACTCAGGAGAGTATTATAAAAATTAAAAGGACCGAACCTGGTAAGATCGATCTTGCGCTAGATGAATCTCGCGAAAAGGCATTAATTCAAGCCTTAGAAGGTGTTGTGAAAGATCCCTCCGGAACTGCCCATAAGAGTGCCGTAAAGGGGGTTACCGTTGGAGGAAAAACCGGCACTGCGCAAGTGGTGAATTTCGATACTTTCGGCAGAAAAGCAAAAACGCGTAAAGCTCAAGATCATGCTTGGTTTGTCGCGTTTGCACCGGTAGAAAATCCCCAAATTGCTTTAGCCATTGTGGTGGAGCATGGAGGTCATGGAGGTGCCGCCGCAGCGCCCATTGCGCAAGCGATCATTGCAAAGTATTTTGAACTTTATCCTCTTTCTACAAATTACTAACAAGTCGGTAGTTTAGAGAATAGCCCGAGAGGGCTTTTCCTACCGACGGTTGTACGGGCGAGTCATAACTGTAGCATACAGACGATTCGTCAGTAAGGAGCCTTATGTCTCTTCAAGAAGGGCAAAAAGCCCCCAGTTTTTCAGCGAGCGATCAAAATGGAAAAAAACATCAACTCTCAGATTACCGCGGTAAATGGCTACTCCTTTATTTTTATCCAAAAGATAATACTCCGGGGTGCACAAAAGAAGCCTGCTCCTTTCGAGATCAGTTTGAAGAATTAAGGGGCAAGGTCGAGGTGCTGGGGGTGAGTCACGATGGAATAGAAAGTCATCAGCGTTTTGTGACTAAATATAGACTCCCTTTTTTATTACTCTCGGATCCGAAACGAGAAATTATTAAGGCTTACGAGGCGAACGGTTTTTTGTTTACCAAACG
>CAYWGE010000358.1:0-1510 GCA_964457215.1 uncultured Pseudomonadota bacterium | reverse complement strand
GGAAATCCCCCGGGCATGGAAGTGTCTGCAAGACCCCTTTTGACCCTGTACGTCATAATAAAAGCCCGATTTGGAGGGAGATTTTCGACCAATAGTTCATAGATTTCCCGGAAGCTCTTTTGAAGATTTCTGACTGCTTTTATACGGTAATAGTACATTTCGAATGCGCTGGGGGTAATTTTGCGGGTTACTATCTCATTGTATATAGCGAGTCCCTCGCTGTACAGATGCATATTTCCGTAATTGGCAAAATCTGTAAGTATCGTTTTTGATCTCTTGATATTTTCTGTTTGTAAAACATGACTTTCTATTTCGTGGACGACGAGCCTATCAATATTACATTCGAACCGTTTGATTTCACTTCCTATATATACTGTATGCTGTCCGACATTAACTATGTGAGGACTAAATGTATCAATTTTTACTCCAAAACCGTCAATTTTGTATTTTTTGAGCGATTTTTCAAACCGGCTTTTTATGGTATGAGCATCTTGTAGTTTATGTTTAATATGCATTTTGAATTCCACTTTTGGGGTGTTGGTGAGGAGAAGATCGAGTCTATCTGTACCCCAGTTGAAAAGATTGTGGGCATGCAACGTAAATTCGGATGTTCCAATAGATTTCTTTGTGAAATATAAGGTTTTTTGATCGGTAAGAAATTCTAATATATGTTCTTTTAAATCAGCTGGAATATGTAGTGCGTCAATCGCTTTTTTATACTCCTCTATTTTTTTTGAAATATCTGGAAATTCCCGCTTTTTGTATACATATTGAGGATTATAGGTATTGGAGGAGAAAAATTTATCCATTTCTTCAATGTAGTTGAGAGGAGTAAGAGAAGCTGTTCCTATATGCAATTCTCTTTTAGTTTTGATTATTTCTGAGGCTATTTTTTCAAGTTTTACAAATTCATCTTGTGGCACTGATCTTCCACTCATAAGAGTTTATGGTACCATTTGTATGCTGTTTTGTCTAACCGGCAGACCTTTGACTTTGCGCAAAAGTAACTACTTTTTCGCAAGAAAGGGGTATAATTAGAAAATTGTATGGTTTTGAATAAATATTCTGAGAGTCTCATTCATTTATTTGAAAAAGCAAAGGAAGTGCCCATTGAGAGTGCGAACGTGGTTAACCCGCTGGTATCAGAACTTGCCTCGTGGTATGAAAAATTCCGCAATTCTATTGAATACCGTGATGAGGAGGTAATTCTTAGAGCATCAATCGAGCGTATTTTAAAACGGAGACTGGCTCTTGGAGGAAATGGTCAAACAACTGCAAAGCCCTTATTGAAGGAATTGGTATGGGCACGGTATTTTCCCGAAAACATGTATACCCAGGAGACTATCGAGCACATCGAGAAAATCATCGATTTTTACCTAAAGCTTAAATCTGATGTTGTTCGCAAGCATGGATTAAAAGAGGGAGAAATGAGGGAGCTGATGTTTCAACTGCTCTCGTCCGATATCGAGCAGACCCTTCACCCCAACAAAGTTGAGGAGGCGGTAGGCAA
>CAYWGE010000357.1:0-1514 GCA_964457215.1 uncultured Pseudomonadota bacterium | reverse complement strand
ATGCCAGACAATAGGCAGTAAGAAGGGCAAAATAAAAAGCGGACCAAGCTTCATCGTGAAAACGGTCCACAAAAATAGCTACAAAAATATGAAGCCAGAATAAAAATCCAATGAAAATCGCCCGGAGCGTCCAAGGCGCTAGCCTATAATAGGAAGCTAAACCAGCAAAAACACCTCCAATTAATCCATGTTCTAGGTCTCGATAGAGTTTTTTTGTTGGCGTTTTTTCAGTTTGGTTTTCTTCAAAATCTTCTGCATCACCCATAATTTTTCGTGCCGCCTCTACATCTTGAACCGTTACTACAGAGTTTTTGGAGTTCAATCCTTTAGAAAGCTGTTCTGCAAGTCGAGCTTCAATATCTTCTAAGATTTCTGGGTCGTCTTTGAATTTTAAGGCGATAGAAGCTAAGTACTCTTCTAAGTCTTGATACGCCAGCTCCTCACAAATGAGCTGCACTCCGCCTATATAGATGCTGGAAATCTTTTGCATAAAGAATTGGGTCAGGAATTTTTAAGAAGTGATTGAATAGATTGAGTCAGATTTTTCCAGTTACTTTTCAGCTCTTTCAAATGAGATTTACCGGATTTGGTCAGGCTGTAATATTTTCTGGGAGGGCCACTCAGGGATTCAATCCATTGATAATCCAAAAGCTTCTCTTTCCGTAAACGACTTAAAATAGGGTAGAGCGTCCCTTCCACAACAATAAGCTCTGCCTCTTTAAGGATTTCTAAAATTTCAGAAGCGTACACCGCTTTTTTAGAAATGATCACTAAGACACAAAATTCTAAGATGCCTTTTCGCATCTGTGATGCAGAGCTGGATTGAGCTTCATCCATAAAGTAAGCCAATGATAAGCCAAATATAATGCATGGTAGCTTGCATTGCAAGGTACTTTTAAAAAATAAAGATTGAGCTTTAATTCAAGAAGCTTCCAGGCACTTTTTTTTAGAAGATTTTTCACTTGATTTGGCGTGAGTGGACATGTTAAGCTCCCCGTGCTCTCAACAACCGGACGCGTATGAAATATGAACTCATGGTGATTCTAGATCCGAAACTTACGGATAAAGAGACCAAAAAAACACTCGGGGAAATTAAAGCCCTTGCGGAAGAAAATGGCTTGTCTTTAGTCTCTGAAGATGATTGGGGCATTCGTGAACTCGCTTACAAAATCCAAGGTCATTCACGTGCTTACTACGTCGTGATGCTCTTTGAAGGTGAAGGTAAGGGGATCCCAGAATTCAATAAAGATCTCCATCTGTTTGGGTGTAATGTATTTGTTTGTAATTAGGAAGCCAGTTTCTTTCAGCTTTTCATAAAGTAATTTATCTTCTTCAATTTTTTCGATAAAACACTTCTTACAAATATCAACTCTTGTGTAAGTGTGGAAATACATACAGGCAACTTTCGTGAAAAGAAAACATCCCATGTAAGTTTCTTTTTTGGGGGTGTTGTTTAAAGACATAAATTGTTTTTAAATGTTATAAAATTATATTTAGTAAAAATCGGTATTGCA
>CAYWGE010000356.1:0-1521 GCA_964457215.1 uncultured Pseudomonadota bacterium | reverse complement strand
GGACATCACTAAAACAGGATCTGCTTGGGCAACCGTTTGACCGGGCTGAACATTCTTGGCGATGATCACCCCATCGACCGGCGCAATGAGCGGTGTCGCCTTGTAAAGAGTTTCCCAATAATGCAGAACTTCCGGGCCCCGAGCCCGCGCGGCATCTAAGAGAACAGCGCGTTCGCTAGAGCTCATCCAGGTTAAGATTTGTCCTTTGCGAACAGAATCGCCTTCCTTGATGAGGATTTCTTCAACTCTCCCACCAATCGGGGGTTTAATTTCGAGACGATTGTAAGGTTGGACCAAGCCCGTGGTTAAAATAGTTTTGCGGATATTCCCACGCTCCACTGAAACTATGCGCATCACTTGGGGATTGTCCGTCCTTTGGCGGGTAAAATACCAGACTCCGAGTCCTCCTAAGCCCAGTATTAAAATCACAGCAATAATCCATTTTTTCTTTTTCATGGAATCACGCCCTTCCCTTGAACTTGCAACCACGCCGCTTCAGCAATGACGGATTGATAAACACTGGCAAGCATCGTTTTTTGACTATTAATCCAATCATTTTCAATGAGATCCCAATCTTGAAAGGAAATCAAACCATTGGCATATTGACTCCGCGCAATCTCTGCACGAACTTGGGTGGCCTCAAGCAGAGTTTCTTGCACATGAATCGCCTCGGATGCATTGGCAAAATCGGAATGGGCCTTTTTTAAATCTAAAACAATTTGGTTGTGGGTGCTAGAAACCAATTTTTCGCTGCGGCGATATTCCGCTTGGGCACTCCGCACATCATAATAACTTCGTCCACCAACCAAAAAAGGATAATTGAGGTTGAGCCCCGCATTCCATCGATTGATATCAGTTTGCCAATCATTGCGAATACGCAGAAAAGAGCCACTGGCATCGATTGAAGGGTAGAGATCACTCTTTGCAATTTTTACAGACGAACGCGCAGAAGAGCTCACTGCCTTTGCTTGAAGATAGGCTGGCGTATTTAAAGCTTTCTCTTCAAAATCAGCGACGGCCTCCGGACTATGATTTTTCAAATCTCCGCGAATGGCGATAGTCGTGCCTTCGGGTAACCCTAAAACTTTCAAGAGCTCGCCTTGAGCTACTTTAATATTTTCTTGAGTTTGAAAAACGTCAAACTGCGCTTGTTTGAGCGATGCGCCACTTTTTAAATAAGAGCCCTTATTTTCTCGGCCCACTTCATAACGTAGCTCCACGAGTTTTAAGTTTTGCTCACGGCGCTCCGCAATACTTCGATTTAGAGTGAGTTGTTTTTGATTAAATAAAAGCTTTGAAAAAGCGGTTTTAAGATCAAAGCTCACTTGATTTTTAACGATTTGCAAATTGGCTTCAGCGGCTTGAAGATCAGCACTCCCTTTTTCAATTTCTCCGGCATGACGAAAACCCGAAAAAATATTGGCCTGGATACTTGGGCCCGCCGAGAGTTGTTGTTGAATGCCTTGATTACTGGTGGAATCGACCGAAGAACCGCTGACAATCGCTGAATTGGCAGCATTA
>CAYWGE010000355.1:0-1524 GCA_964457215.1 uncultured Pseudomonadota bacterium | reverse complement strand
CCTTGACCTCCGGAAGTACCCGCATCACCTCCACTCGCATCCCTTTCTCCCGTGGATTTAGTTCCCAAAATTCGGTCGCGATTCATAAGATCCGTGGATTCGGTTTGCTGATTTTTATCCGAAAAATGCGTTTTAGAATCTGACTCTTTATCTTTCTTTTTATCACTATTCGAATCGCGAGACTTATTTCGATCGGACAACGCATCTCTTACTTTCTGTTCAAAATGAGGTGTCTCTGTGGGAGGAGGTGTAGGAGGACGAGTCAAAGTTTCTAAGACCTCATCAAAGGGGCTACGTGTTTCTTTTTTAATATTTTGCTGACCTGCACGAGAAGAAACTTGAGCAGACTGGGCCGGATCACGTTGACGTGCTCGACGATCACGGTCTTGCCGATTTGCTTCTTCCGAAGCGCTGGGGCGATTATCATCTACTCTCATATTAACCTCACATTCGTTTAAGCTGATGCATGACATTTCCTAGTTCATTCATCTCTTTTTGTTCACGCGCACTAAGTTCTTTTAACAACTTTTTCTTCCAAAGCTCTTTGTGTTTTTCCATCGCTTTCAAATCTTTTACAGCATCGATGAAATTACGTCGGGCTTTTTTTACTTCTTCTTCCGCTTCTTCAATGCGACGATTTTGTGATTCAATCTCTAAGTCTTTCATTTGTAAATCGTCGTGTAGTTTCTCGAGAAAGTTAAGATGAATACTTGAGTTTGCTACCCGCGTTTCTCCAGAAACAATATATTCACTCAACTTCAAGCGAGCCGCTTTTTTTCTGCGAATGATTTCTTGTTTTTCCTCTTCTAAAACTTTTAAGCGCTCTTTTTGCTCCTTTGCATTTTTAATGGCCCTTCCCAACTCAATCTCCATCTGCTTTTTATGTTTTTCCTTTACGAGCAGAAGAGGTTCTAAACGATAACGTTGTTTGGCGCGAGCAACCATAAAATTGACCTAACCTCAATAAAAGAGGCTAAACAAAAATCGATTTTAGCTGTTCTATTGCATCATTAAAATCGACCCTTTCTTGAGTAGGTTGTTTTAAAAAATTATTAACCTCTTCAATCTTCTCAATGGCGTAATCTACTTTTGGATCCGAGCCTTGCTCGTAAGCCCCGATCAGAATTAGGTCACGTTCTTTCTCATAATTCGCAACAACTTCTTTGAGCTTACGCGCTGCCTCAATGTGTTCAGAATCTACAATATTGGTCATAACGCGGCTCACACTCTCAGACACGTTAATTGCTGGATAATGATTTCGATTCGCGAGCTCGCGGGAAAAAACGATATGACCATCCAAAATTGATCTTACTTCATCGGCCACCGGCTCTGTCATATCATCCCCTTCTACCAGGACGGTATAAAAGGCGGTAATAGAACCTTTGTCGGAGTTACCAGCTCGTTCCAATAATTTAGGGAGAGTTGAAAAAACAGAGGGCGTAAACCCTTGTCTCGCAGGAGGTTCTCCAATCGCTAAGCCAATCTCACGCAAGGCTCGCGCAAAACGCGTGACTGAATCCATCA
>CAYWGE010000354.1:1162-1526 GCA_964457215.1 uncultured Pseudomonadota bacterium | reverse complement strand
TTTCAATACTGACAACATCCGCCTCAACGGCATGGAAAGTGTCATCATCATTTTTGATAATGATGCAAAAGACAGAAAAGGAGAAATAGGCTCCATCGAAAAGGCGAAAAAAGCTTCGGATCTATTAGAAGCAAATGGAATTAAAGCATTCATCCTGCCTCCCCATTTTCTAAGCCCGCATAAAGACCCGGATGAGTATGTCAGAGCACATGGCGCCGATGCCTTCAAAAAGCTTATTAAGGAAAATGCCCAATCGCGCGTAAGGTGGCTACCCTCTTACTTTGCCTACAAAGATGATCTTAACACAGACATGGGGCGTTATTCAGCTTTAGGAAGAGCTTCAAAAGAGTATGCTAAAATTGAA
>CAYWGE010000354.1:0-1145 GCA_964457215.1 uncultured Pseudomonadota bacterium | reverse complement strand
GAGCAGAAGAAAAAAGAGGATGAAGAAACATATAAACAATCCTTAGAAGACGCTCAAAAGCTTATTTCACAAGGGGAAATCAAGAAAGCCGAGCAAATACTCTCCCAGCTAAAGAAAGAGCACAAAAAGGACGACTTCTTTCTTAAGCCCTATACGGTAGAAAACCTCAAAAGTGATTTATCAACGATCCAAGAAGGCTTGAAAACAGGATACAAATCGATCGATGCTACGATTCAAATCCCTCAAGAAGCAATTACCATCATTGCTGGAAGGCCATCTCACGGTAAAACGACCACTCTGCTCAACTTCTTTGTGAACATGGTCAAACTCTACCCTGATAGGGAGTTCTACTTTTTCTCCTATGAAGAACCTAAAAATCAGATTTTGCTCAAGGTCTTAAACATCCTCACAGGGGAATTCATCAGCGAATCCAATAACCTTGCCAACTTAGAAGGCTATCTGCGCGGAGGATTCACAAAAAACCCAAAAATCAATGAAGGGATAGCGCTCCTGCAATCTCTCACAGAAAGCCACAGACTCGTCGTCAGCGATTTTCCCTATTTTGTGGATGACCTCAGTAAAGTCATAGCAAATCTGAAAGAACGCGGAAAAATTGGCGCCATTTTCATCGATTATATTCAAAAAATCAAATTTAAAGGAAAATCCTCTACAAGACAGCTAGAGCTACAAAAAATTTCCGAAACCATTTTGGAAACAGCCAAATTCAACTCTGTCCCGATTATTTTAGGTGCTCAGCTTGGACGAGGAAGCGCAAGACAAGAGGTGTTACGTCTCGATAACCTGCGAGAAGCGGGGGATATCGAAAATGATGCTAAACTGGTTCTAGGGATCTGGAACGAAGCCAAAGAAAAAGCGGAAATCAAGGGAGAGGCACTCATGGGAAGGACCGTCGACCTTGATATTTTAGTCCTTAAAAATCGCAACGGCCCAGCCAATCAAAACATCTCTTTGGTGTTTGACCGGCCCTTGTCTACACTAAGAGAGAAAAAATGAAAGACACTAACGGCACGCAAGAAAAGAAAAAGCCAAAGAAAATTCCTGCCGAGCAACCTTCAATACCTGTGATTGGGCAATTAATGATTCCCGGAGATGAAGAAACAAGCTATCAATTGCATGTGGTTGAT
>CAYWGE010000353.1:0-1577 GCA_964457215.1 uncultured Pseudomonadota bacterium | reverse complement strand
CGGAAGAGAGACTTTTGCCTTGCCTAATTTGGCAAGCAGAGGTCCCAAAACCAAAACAGAAGCCCGCATGGTTTTTACTAATTCATAAGCGGCGATGTGGTTGGTGAAACCATTGGTATGAACTTTGATTCTTTCTCCCCAACGACTGACTTTCACTCCTAAATCCTGAAGGAGTTTGCACATCGTGTGAATGTCTCGCAAATCGGGAGCATTTCGCAGACTGTTTCGGCCGGAAGAAAGAATGGTCGCGGCTAAAATGGGGAGCGCGGCATTTTTAGAACCCGAGATTTTCACTCGCCCCTTTAGTTTTTCTCCGCCTTGAATGACGATTTTATCCATAAGAAAGATGGATCATCCTCGGATGATCCGCGTAGTCCTTTAGAATAGTTACTTTCTGAAATCCAGCATTTGTTGCGATTTTTTCAACTTCTTCTGCTTGGTTAAAGCCAATTTCGAAAAGCGCAAAGCCCTCTTTTGTGAGGTGTTTTTTAGTCCAAGGGATGAGTTTTTCGTAGAAATCTAGTCCTGTTTTACCGCCACTTAAGGCTTGAAAGGGTTCTCGTTGTACCTCGATCTCGAGCTTAGGGATTTCTTCATTAGGAATATAGGGAGGATTAGAAAGAATCAGATCGAAGCTACGATCCAATTCCTTCAAGGAAGAATCCGGGAGCTGTAGGCAATCCATTTGAAGAAATCTAATTTGGTTTTCTACTTTATGAGTTTGAGCATTTGTTTTGGCGACATTTAAAGCTGCTTCAGAAATATCGATGGCAGTAATTTTGCTGTGAGGTTGATGTTTAGCCAGACTAATGGCGATACAGCCCGAGCCGGTACCGATATCGAGGATCTTCAATCCCTCCTGAATTTCCCCTTTCTCAAAGGGGGAGGAGGGGGGATTTTTTAATAATTTGATCGCCTTTTCGACTAGCAATTCTGTCTCTGGGCGCGGAATCAATACATCGGGCGTGACTTTAAATTCTAAAGAGTAAAATTCCTTTTTTCCTAAAATATACGCTAAAGGTTCGCGCTCACTTCTTCTTTTGAAAAAAGTTTTGTATTGTTGTAATTCTAGTTCAGCGAGTGGGCGATCAAACTGAGTGTAGAGTTGAACTCGAGATAAACCCAGTGTATGGGCAAGCATCAGCTCCGCATCTAAACGCGCCGAAGAGACTCCTTTGTTTTGCAAATAAGGAGTGCTCCAGTCTAAAAGTTTTAAGATTGTCCAAGATTCGTTCATATTTATGAAAATATTTTCTGTTTCTCCCTCAAAGCAAAAGGAATTGGAAGAGAGATTTCAACGTTTAGGTCTTCGCGAAGAAGATTTAAAAGAGAGCTTTGTGCGCTCCTCCGGGGCTGGCGGGCAAAATGTGAATAAGGTCTCGACGTGCGTTGTTCTTAAGTATTATCCCAAGACGACAGCTATTGAGGGGGAGGCGCCATCAGCTTTGCCGGTGGAGGGGGCGATGAGAACCCCTATAGAAATCAAGTGTCAGAAAACTCGTTCTCAAGTCTTAAATCGATACTACGCCCGAAAAATCCTCTGTGAAAAACTGGAATTTAAATTTTTTCAGGCAAAA
>CAYWGE010000352.1:0-1581 GCA_964457215.1 uncultured Pseudomonadota bacterium | reverse complement strand
CGCATTGCTTGATTTTAAGCGCAGTAGTGCAAAAAAAGATAAGAATATTTACAATCAACTCGAAGATATGACCGAAAAATGTTTTCGATGCCATGCCGCTCATCGATCGGATTCTTACTGGCGATAGGTAAAGGCAATATTGGGTAAAAAAACAAAGGCTCTTTGCCTGAAAGCAAAGAGCCTTTTATTTTCAGCCTATTGAAGGAGGTATCAAACAAAAAACTTTAGTTGGTATCGTTGACTACTGCTACATATGGATAAGTCGTTGCACTTCCACTCAAAAGATAAACCCCCAAAACATTATTTAAATAAACGGTATTTCCGGTGGTGGTCGACGCACCTGGAAAGATCACCTCCGCCCAGTTTGCCGGGCCAAAAGCTCCGGTGCTGGTACGCTGAACCAGGGCATATCCAGCACCCGTGGCACCATCGCTCGCACCACCCACCGTCGTCCAACTCGCCACCAAATGATATTGACCTTCTCCACCATCAATCCCTTCAAAATGAGTCACTTGATTGGTTTGATCGAGAAAATTATACGCTTGCCAATTTGTGGCCTGCTGCGTGGAAGAATCCCAATCGACTAAATAAGCGACTTCACCTTCTGTTGCGAGCAAAGGATCATGATAGCCTCCCGCAATGGTATAACTAGTTCCCCCATTCCACCAAATCCCATAAGCAGAAATGCTGGTGGTGCCCGCCTTGGTAAGTTCGTAATAGGTAGAATTCGCTGTGTTGTAGATGAAAACACGCCCCGAGCGAAGCTGAGTATCAAAATTTCCAACCACGACTCCATTCATTGTACTATGCGGCACAGTACCCGCTAAGATATCGCCTCCAGCAACTAGCGAAGTGGGTAAAAGATTAAGCCACGTGGTTCCACTCGCATTGGGAGGACCACTATAAAAAAATCCGTAAGTTTTATTATCTCCTTGAATTTGATAAGTCCCCACAGCATTCACTTCACCACTTCTGCTACTATTATCTGGACCATAAAGATTTGAAGAAACGATCGTCTGACCCGGCGCCAAGGTTGCAGAAGGTTGAAAAAGATTCCACGTTCCTGCCTCGGAATTTAAATTACCCTGATCTATAAAAAGTGGCCCTTGATAAAGCAAGGCTGTGCTCACATCACTCACCGTATATCCCCCGCTAATATAAACATCAGTGGAGCCAGCGACTTGCCGAATACCCGTCACAAAGGTGCTTGGATACTGCGGATCGGTCGGAAAATTATGATAAACCACGCCAGGTTCATTCGGACCACAAGCTACAAGGGGATGAAGAAAAACTCCAAAAAGGAGCAAACTAAAAATGGAAACATATTTTTTGATCATCCGAAAATTTTGAAGATTTTGTTAAATCTTGTCAAGAAATGTCTAAATTGCTTTTTATTTTTTCATCCCCCTATATTTTCAAAAAGTTAGAATTGAATCCCGGTATTTTAAACTTTCTCTTTCCAGCTTGAATCTTCTTTTATATTCTCAAGAAATGCCCAACCTTTCTCAAAAACCCCGGGTAATTGTTGTCGGTGCGGGCTTTGGTGGCTTACAAGCCACTCAAGCCTTGAAAAATGCGGCT
>CAYWGE010000351.1:0-1584 GCA_964457215.1 uncultured Pseudomonadota bacterium | reverse complement strand
CGCTTGGGTGTCCCCCGGGGCACGGCTTTGGTCACGTTCTGGCAATTGAGTAAAACATTTCATCAAGGCCGTCGCGTTATTATTGCTGGCGATGAGCAAATCAATATCGTGCACCGTCTCTTTGTGACGGCGCAAAGAGCCTCCCACCGAGGCTTGCGAGTTTCCTGCCACTTTAAGGAGTGTTTTTAAAATATCTTGGGCAGTGGTTGAGGCAAAGTCGTAGAGAAAAGTGCCTTGGTGTTTTTTACTGTATTGAATTCCTTGTAAGATATTGTTTTGGGTTTTTTCCCCGAAGCCCTTTAGATCGATTAAACGATTTTCTTTGCAGGCGTATTCTAATTCTCCTACCGAATGAATCCCCAATTGTTCGTAAAGCACTTTTACTTTTTTAGGGCCTAAGCCTGGAATTTTGAGTAAATTCGGAAGTTGTGGCGGAAATTCTTTTCGAAGTTCTTCTAAATATTTAAGTTTCCCTGTTTTTAAAAGCTCTTTAATTTTTTCACTAAGATCTTTTCCTATTCCCGGAAGCTCTTGGAGTTTATCTTCTTGAGCAAGTTTGGCTAAATCTTCGGAAGAGCTTTCTAGATTGCGAGCGGCGTTCTGGTAGGCGCGAATTTTAAAGGGGTTTTCTCCCTTGAGCTCAAGTAAAGTTCCGATTTCTTCGAAGACTTGAGCAATGGCATGTTTGTCCATGTTTCATCCCGCTAAAATTTTAGAAAAGAGAAATCCCAAATATCCGGCAATCAAACAAGTCACGACCGTAAGCATCAGATATAAGCCCGCCAAAAAATAATTGGACTCTTGAGCATAGCGAAAAACTTCATAATTAAACGTCGAATAAGTGGTGAAGCCGCCGAGCACTCCCACGCCAAAGATTTGAATCCATTTGGGAGAAATATTTTTAAGATTACCGAACTGAACCAAAAAGACCAAAAGAAAAGAGCCTAAGACATTCACCAATAAGGTGCCCCAAGGAAAAGAAAGACCAAAACGTTGAAAGTTGACAGAAGAAATCAGGAAACGGGCGCCAGTGCCAATAGCCCCCCCTAAGCATATCCAGAGAAATTGGATCATATTCCTTTCCGAAGAACGAATAACGTGATCGTGAAACGATTCCGCAATGCGGGATTACGGAAGGAGTGGGATTCGAACCCACGGTACCCTTGCGAGCACGCCAGTTTTCAAGACTGGTGCCTTAAACCACTCGGCCATCCTTCCTTCGAGTATGTTAGATAAGCTACTGCGCGATCCAATAGCTACGTTAGGCACCCTAAAAATCCTCACGTACATTTATGTACGCTGCGGTTTTTAGGGGCCCGCCTGCCTTGCTCTTGGATCGCTCGTAACGCTTCTCAAACATACTCATTTGCCCTAAGAAATTTATTTTTCTCTGGCAAAATAGATTATAAGTCTGTTTAGAAAATATGGGCTTTCTTGTCCAATCCTAAAATTAGGAGCTTTATGGCCGAACTTTCTTGGGAAGAAAAAAAGAAAAAATGGGGTGAAATTGCGAAGTGCTACTCGGTGCGGATTTGTACGGAGGGTCACGAAAGTGTGGGAGAGGTTTATGTTCAAGAATATAAC
>CAYWGE010000350.1:0-1589 GCA_964457215.1 uncultured Pseudomonadota bacterium | reverse complement strand
TCGAAGTGAAGCCTGGCTTTTTCAAAGTGCCTGACTTACGTGGTCAAACCATGCGTGAAATCTATAAAAAATGGCATCATGAGCACTTGCCTTTAGCGTTTGAAGGTTCTGGTTTTTGTGTGGAACAAAACCCTGTTTCTGGAAAAGTGGTGCAGAAGGGAACCCTTATTAAATTATCTTTTCAATAGTTTTCAATGAATCTTACCGAGCTTCTCTCACCGCTTATTTCTTATCTACCTTCTCTTTCTTCCGATTTGTGGGTTCGTGAGATTACTGCTGATTCCAGAGTTGTAAAACCTGGTAGTCTTTTTGTGGCACTACCCGGTAGTAAAGTGGACGGCAGCCAGTTTATTGAAGAAGCCATTGCTCGGGGGGCAATCGCGGTTTTAACTGAAAATCAGGGGGTGAAATCTACTTCGGTGCCTGTGATTGAGTTTTCCGATGTTCGCTCCATTTATGCTCCTTTGGTTGCAAGGTTCTTTCAAGAGCCGAGTTCGAATTTGACTTTGGTAGGAATTACCGGAACCAATGGGAAAACCACCTCCACTTATTTAATGGAAGCTGTTTTGGAGGTTGCAGATCGTCGACCTGCAGTAATGGGGACCATTGAGTATCGTTATGGTGGTTTTAAAGAAGTGGCCTCTCATACTACTCCTGATGCTGTGGTATTACAGGGGTTCCTTTCACGTTTTAGACAGGCTGGGGCACAAAGTGTGGTGATGGAGGTTTCGTCACATGCGCTCGACCAACAACGAGTGGCGGCGATCGACTGGGATGTGGCGCTTTTTACCAATTTAACTCAAGATCACTTAGATTATCATCCTAACCTTGAGCATTACTTTAACGCCAAGGCTAAGCTCTTTCGCGAAGGACTCAAAAATAGCCGAAAAAAAAGAAAGTTTGGTATTTTGAACCAAGAGGATGAGTGGGCTGCGCGGTTACTAAGAGAAAAAATTTCAGGCGTGTCGTTTTTGAGTTTTTCGCGCCAAGCGAAGGTCAAGGCCGATATTAAAGCCAGAGAATATCAATTGGGGTTAGAAGGAATTTGTGCTCATCTTGAAACTCCTTGGGGAGAAATTACCTTGAGGAGTCCTCTTTTGGGAGAGTTTAATCTTTCAAATCTTTTGGGGGTAGTGAGTGCAGCTGGTGTTCTAGAAGTTTCTCTAGGTGAGATTAAGCAAGCATTAGCTAGGTGTGAAGGAGCCCCGGGTCGTTTGGAGCGTGTCAAGAATGCTCAAGGGCTATCCGTTTTTGTCGATTATGCTCACACCCCCGATGCCTTGGCTAATGTGCTAAAAACGTTACGAGCTTTGATTGATCCTCAAACTCAAAAAAAACCTAGGCTCCTTGTGGTGTTTGGTTGTGGGGGCGATCGAGATAAAAGCAAAAGGCCCAAGATGGGCGAAGAGGTGGCGAAGTGGGCTGATTTAGCTTTTGTCACCAGCGATAATCCGCGGACTGAAAATCCACAGTCGATCCTCGGCGAAATTCGCGGCGGCATCAAAAATCCTGCGGCATGTGTCTTCAATGCCGACCGCAAGGCGGCGCAGGATGCCCTCAGGGACCAGCAGGAGGCCGAGAGGGAGGCC
>CAYWGE010000349.1:0-1596 GCA_964457215.1 uncultured Pseudomonadota bacterium | reverse complement strand
AAGGATAACCTTGGGGGCCTGGTGTAGAGGGTATTTCCACCGTATTGATCGTCAGGTTATTACGAGAAAAGAGATTGAGCGCCTCAAAGGGCCGCCCACTAGGGCTTCCTAGATTAACGGGGTAAGTGAAATGAAAAAATGCCGTTTCCATTTCTCCACCTAGGGTCACACTCGCGAGCCCTGAAAAATCGCGAGGGGGAAGAGGTAAAATATTTACATAACGTTGATCAATAAGAGAAATCGAATAAGGGCGACGAATTTGATCACCAAAATAAACCCGAAGGCTTTCATTAGAAAAAGCAGTTGCGCTTCTTGCCTGCCCCATAAGAATACGTCCATCGGTTCTAGGTATCAGATTATTTCCACTCAAAACAAGATCAACCGAGTCGGAAAACAAGCGATATTCACGTCGCGGTGCGGTGGATGGGGTTTGAGAAGAACTTCGAATGGGGGTACAAATGGCTCCATTGCTACCAGCTATAATATCTTGAATAGCCTCTAAATTGAGGGAACTACAATTTTGACCTGGTAATTGGGGCCTTACCTGAAAGTTACTCTCACGCGTGAAAGATAAGGCAGCGGCCCGTGCATCTCGCGCTTCTTGAGGGGTATTGATAGTTCCTTCTCCGGGAATAGTGGCGCGTCCTGTTCGAGGTGTGAAGGTTCCTGGACTCCCCTCTTCACCGGGTTCAAAAACAGTATAGTTTAAAATTAAGTCAATAGACATAAACCCTCCAAAAATTTGGAGATCTTCCTAGACTTAAGCCTCTCTTGTTGTCTAGAGTTTTTTAAAAGAGAGCTTAAAGGCTTGGTCACAAACTATACTGGCCATCCACGCCTTATCCTGTAAGGTTTTTAAATGAAATTTTTGGTCTAAAAACTCAACTCTCTCTCTTTCAAAATCGACTTCAATATCTTGAAGTGACTCTTTTAAGCCCTCCCCCATACATTTGAGGGTTGCTTCTTTGGCTGTCCAGAGCCGAGTCAGCTCTTCATTCAAACGATTTGGATCGTTTTGCAATTTTTGTTCAAAATCTTTCTTTTCTTTCGGGCTACAAAGATAATCCAACCAACTTTGGAGGCGGGCATGCTCGCGCTTCTCTTCAATATCCACCCCCACCTCACATCCCTGCCCCAAGCCCACCATGATCCAAGATTTTGAATGAGAAATATTGACCGAGGCTTCTAAAAATTCTTTTCCTTGGTAAAAAAGTCGAGGCTTTTCGAATTGTTTTTCAGAATGTAAGGCAAAAGAAAGGCTCTGTTTTTCAGGAAAGCTTTCTTTAAGTAACAGTCTTAAGAGTTTACGTCCCCAGACAAATTGCTGTTTTCGGTGTAAAGGGACAAAAGATTCATAAAGACGGGTTTCTTCGGGAGAAAGAAAAGAAACGTCGAGCTCATCTTGCATTTTTGCAATTTTAATAAAAAGAGTGGGCATGAGATTCACCACTACACGTGTAATTTCTTCCCCATCTCAAACAAAAGCACTGCGCCCGCGGCAGAAACATTGAGAGAATCAAGTTTTCCCGCTAAGGGAATCGAAACCAGCGCATCGCATTTTTCTTTAACCAAACGCCTAAGCCCAGTCCCTTCACT
>CAYWGE010000348.1:0-1612 GCA_964457215.1 uncultured Pseudomonadota bacterium | reverse complement strand
ATTTTACGGTAGAAGTAGCTGCCAAGGCTTTTGGTTTGGGATTGGAGAAGAAGCCTGAAGTAATGGTTGAGCTCAATAAATTTTATACTGCTCGGGGCCGAACCATGACACCGAATCAAGAAAAACAGGCGATGATTCCTTCGGGAGCCGAAGCGTTGATTAATCCCGTGGGTTCTGCCCCCGGCGTGCAAGTCCAGCATCAACAGGTGACCTATTTTTTCTTGCCCGGGGTTCCCAAAGAGATGAAAGAAATTTTTAGCCAATCAATCCTCCCTTGGCTTCAATCCCACCGAAAAAAACCTAGCTTTTTTGCCAGTAAAACCTTGCGCTGCTTTGGTGCCGAAGAAGCGAAACTCGATCACCTCATCCAGCCTTTGTTGAAAGGGAGAGTAGGGCTGGGAAATACTAAGATTGCTTATCGGGTTTCGATTCCCGAAGTCTTGATCAAGCTTTCATCGTGGGCTGAGAGTCAGAGCGCTGCAAAAGAAGAATTGGAAAAATCGGTAGAAAGTGTGCGGCGTGTGGTCGGGGATTTTATTTACGGAGAAAATGAAGAGAGTTTAGAAGAAGTGGTGGGTAAGCTTTTGAAAGAAAAAAACAAAACACTCGCTCTCGCCGAATCCTGCACGGGAGGATTGATCGCTAATCGTATCACCAATGTGCCTGGAGCTTCTCAATATTTTTTGGGAGGAGTAGTGGCCTATTCCAATGCGGTAAAAATGAGCGAGCTGGGTGTGAGCGAAGAAACGCTTCAAAAATTTGGCGCTGTTTCGACCGAAACCGCTTTGGAGATGGCCCAAGGCGTCCGGAATAAATTTAAATCCGATTGGGCATTAGCAGTAACCGGGATTGCAGGGCCAGACGGCGGAAGCCTCGAAAAGCCGGTAGGGACTGTTCATATTGCCTTAGTTAATGCGGGTGAAAAAAAGGAAAAGAAATTTCATTTTCCGACCAACCGAGAATGGTTTAAGCAAATCGTGGCAGGCATTGCCTTAAATTGGATTCGTAAATCTCTTTTGCGTCAAAATTAAATCATGGATGAATTACCAGAAAAAATCAAAGAAGGTCGTATCCGTAAATTCTTTAATGGATTCCCTTCGCCCCTTGCAGCGCAGTGGGGTGTCTTAAGCGGTTTGATTTTTGGTTTGATGACTCAAACTTTTTTTAGATGGGGCGATAAAAAATCAGCGATTAATCCGTACTTCAAAGATCTTATTAATGGCTCTCTTGCGGTGATGAGTCTTTCCTATGTTTTTGTCCTTCCCATTGTCATTGGCGCTTTGACAGTCTTCTTTTCTCAACGAAAAATTGGCTGGGTCGCTGCCTTATTTTATCCCTGGATTAGTATTTTGCTTTCTGCATTTTTTGCAATTTTGGTAGGCTGGGAGGGCCTTATTTGTTTTGTTATGGCCATAGTTATTGCGCTCCCACTTTCTAGCTTCGGAGGGATTACCGCCTGGTGGTTTAGGCGCTATAAAGAAAAGAAAAATACCCAGCTTGTTTTTTTAGGAGTTCTACTCATTCTTCCTTTCAGCTCTGGATATCTCGAACAAAAATTCGACTATGCTCCTGCTTTAATGAAAGCAGAAAATAGTATTGTAATTCAGGCACC
>CAYWGE010000347.1:0-1627 GCA_964457215.1 uncultured Pseudomonadota bacterium | reverse complement strand
AATACAAAAGCATTCGCGCCTACGGCGCTCATGCTTAGCTTTCCGAATTCTCAAAGATCAGCAACCTTGCGGGGTAAAGCAAAAAGCGCCTAGGCCAAAACTATCAAGCAAGCATCCGCTCGCCCAAAAGTCCGGTCCGAAGGCCTCCTGTACTTATCATCCCCGAGTTGCCTGAGAGAAAGGAAATTTCCCTCATCGCCAGCTTGAAACACCTGCCCCAAATAAGGGCGTATTCAAGCCAATGATTAAAGAAATTATACAATCCGTTACAGCATTTCATCAGGTCAAAATATTTTTAGTAAAGTAAAGGCGGTACTATCGCCCTAAATCACGAAAATGTCAATACGTAAAGTGTGTTTCCAATCCACGTTCGATTCCACGTTCGATGAAAGGTGCTACTCAATTATTTCCCCAAGTTCATCGGCATAATCACCCTTAGCCGGTTTCCCTTGATTCAATAGCTCATTATACACAGCCTTAAACAGCCCGTCCTCCTCCAACTCATCACCCTCCATCTCGAGCTCTTTCAAGATTTCTACCACCTTTGCCGCAACCACCGGTGCCGCTTGCGAAGTGCCAGTTCTATATCCGTGCTTACGTCCCGGCTCACTGCTATAAACTTTTTCACCCAAAGCAGAAAATTCCACCCATTCGCCATAATTGCTTACTTTTGCTTTTTCTCCTTTTTTGTTCACCGCCGCTACGGAAATTACCTCTTTCCAGGCCGCAGGATAATATTTTTCGTCACTATTTTTATTGCCTGAAGCCGCCACTACGATCACTCCGTGTTTGTAGGCATAAACTACGGCCTCTTTTAGCGCCCTCGCTTCTTCATCCAGACCCATGCTCAAATTTATTACCTTCGCGCCATTGTCCGTGGCATACTTTATCGCTTTTATTGCATTAGACATTTTACCTGATTTCTTGTTGGTAAACTTAAGTGGCATAATCAAGGCATTTTTCGTGTTTCCCAAAACAATACCCGCCACATGTGTCCCATGCCCCACTTCGTCTACCACTTTCTTTTTGTCATCAATAAAATCCCAACCATCTACTGTTTTTCCTCTCAAATCCGGATGAGAGATGTCGGCCCCCGAGTCTACAATCCCCACTATAATTTTGCTTTCTTCCACCTCATCCGCTCCCTCTTCTACCGTCTCTCTCTCTGCGATCAATTGAGAATCAACGTCAAAGGTGTCCATTTCATAGTCGGGCTCCGCGTAGGCGATACCTTCTATTTGAGCGTACTCACTGGCAATTTTTCCGATTTCACTTTCAGATTGCAGTTTTAAAATCAAAATATTATCCAGCTCTCCCTCCATGCCACTACCAACCTTCACAATCAGATCCTGCACCGGCTTTTGCTCATTTAAGGTGTTGGCCTCAAAGGCATCACCATTGAGCAATAGTTCCATCCCTTTATCGGGTTTTGCATCAAGGGAACTTACTCCCACCAAATTATATTTAACGTTTAAGGGAGCGATTTTTTCAGCAATTTGATCAGGCAAATTCTCCTTCATTTTTTCTCTTAAAATTTGTTCACCTCTAAAAACAAAAACAGACAGCGCGACAAAGGCCACCATAGGAAATACCACCTTAAACATTAGTCGTCTTGAATTCATCATCT
>CAYWGE010000346.1:0-1637 GCA_964457215.1 uncultured Pseudomonadota bacterium | reverse complement strand
GTAAGTGTTTATCAGGCCTTGTTGGATGATCTAGAAAAAGCTCCATTGCAAATCGAAACAGCCCTTCAAATGGCCAAAACTTATTCGCGACCTGTTTATTTAGAGATTCCGCGCGATAAAATATTTGAAAAGCTCTTGCTTCCAAAATCTGCCCCTTTTCAATTATCGGAAAATTTAGAAGCTACCCACGAAGTTAGCCAAGAGATTCTGAACCTCTTCTCAAAGAGTAAAAATCCAGTCTTGATGATTGGCATTGAAGTGCATCGTTTTGGCCTGCAAAAATGGGCGGTCCAACTGGCTGAAAAAATGAACATTCCAGTGGTGAGCTCTTTCATGGCACGCTGCACTTTTCCCACGCATCACAAACAGTTTGAGGGAATTTATCTCGGTCCGGCAAGTCCTAAGAAAATTCAAAATTTAGTCGAAAAAAGCGATTGTTTGATTTTATTAGGGGTCCCTTTGGCCGATACCGATATGGCTATTCGACTCATTCAGATCAATCCTCACCGGATCGTACACTGCGTTTCGCGCGAGGTCACGATTGGTCATCACCGTTATGAACAAGTAGAATTGAAAAGATTAATCGATACCCTTCTTCGATCTAAGTTTAAGAAATATCCTGCAAAACCTTGGAGTAAAAAAACAAAAATTAAAATCCCTCCTTTGAGATATTTTGGAAAACAAGCGCTTCGAGTGGAGGATATTATTCATGCCTTAAATTTTCTTTTTCAGAAAAAAGGGCCAATGGTGACGACCGTCGACAATGGCGACTGCCTATTCGCCTCCATTCTTTTGGATACCGATCAACTTTTGGCTTCCGGATATTATGCAACCATGGGATTTGCGGTACCTGCCGGTTTAGGGGTGCAAATCTCCACGAAAAAACGGCCTTTAATTCTGGTAGGAGACGGTGCTTTTCAGATGACCGGGCCTGAGATCTCTCATTGTCTCAAATATAAACTCAATCCGATCGTAGTGGTTTTTAACAACACCCGCTGGGAAATGTTGACGGTGATTCAACCCAAAGGAGATTACTACAATCTTACTCCCTGGCCTTTTGCTAAATTGGCCCAGGATTGGGGAGGAAAAGGATATACCGTCAAAACCCGCCAAGAATTGCTCACCGCCCTTTTTGATGCCCATTCCCAAAGAGGCTTTACTGTGATCGATGCCCAAATTCCTGCAGGTACCCGTTCGAAGGTTTTAGAAACCTATCTCGCTAAAGTGAGGGGTTAATTTATACTTGGAGAAGGGGCAGACTCATCCGGAATTTCTCCAAAAATTTTTTCATACTTGGCAATATTTTCCTGAAGAGCCTTCGAAAGACGTTTCACATGGCCTGGAGAAACAATCACCCGTGCCCCCATCACGCCTCTAGGAGGAAAAACACTCATACAATCCAAGACAAACTCACTCCGCGTATGAAAAATTAAAATATTATTTGAATAAAATCCTTGGAGTACTTCATCTCGATATCCTATCTGCATTTCTTTTTTTTCAGTTGTCATGATTCATTCTCCTTCTTAAGTTGGTAGATAAATTTTTTGCCTATCTTTTTCGAAACTAAAAAACCTTTCTCCTCCAAACTCTGCAGATCATTACGTGCCGTTTCATAAACAATTTTGTATAGCTTTTGA
>CAYWGE010000345.1:0-1653 GCA_964457215.1 uncultured Pseudomonadota bacterium | reverse complement strand
TCGCAATTTCATAGAAAGATTCATATAATATTTAGGTTATTCAAGCAAACGATATGCGTAGGAATTCTATGAAAAAACTCTCAACCGAATGGGAAAATCCGTTATTTGGACAAGTCCAAACTCAATTCGAAGAGGCGGCCTTAAAACTCAGTCTCGATGAGAACATTTTTCAACGTTTACGGGTTCCTGCCCGAGCACTCATCGTCTCTATTCCTTTCCGAATGGATAATGGCAAAGTTCAAGTAGTAGCGGGTTACCGGGTTCAGCACAATAATGTTTTGGGCCCTTTTAAGGGAGGGCTACGCTACCATCCAAAAGTGAGTTTGGGTGAAATTGGCGCTTTGGCAATGCTCATGACCTGGAAATGTGCCTTGATTGGGCTGCCTCTAGGAGGGGCAAAGGGCGGTATCCAAATTGATCCAAGCCCCTTAAGCCGAGCTGAGCTTCAACGCATGACAAGGCGCTACACAGCAGAAATCATCAATTTTATTGGTCCAGACATTGATATCCCCGCCCCAGACATGGGAAGCAACGAACAAGTGATGGCCTGGATCATGGATACCTATAGTCAATTTAAGGGCTATAGCATTCCGGAGATTGTTACGGGTAAGCCCGTTTCGATTGGTGGATCTTTAGGGCGTAAAGAGGCCACGGGCCGTGGAGTAGCCTACGTGATAGAAGAAGCTGCTGCGCATCTCGGAATAAAATTGGGCTTCGATACTACAGTAGTGATTCAGGGCTTCGGAAATGTGGGAAGCACTGCTCATAAATCGCTCGAAGAAAGAGGATGTAAGATTATTGGAGTAAGTGATGTAAAGGGTGCCCTTTATAATCCAAACGGTATTTCTTACTTCTCACTCCAGGATTATTATGAAAAAAATAAAACCTTGGTGGGTTATCCCAACGCAGAGGCTTTAAGTCATGAAGAAATGACCCTACTCCCCTGCAGCATTCTGATACCTGCTGCTTGCGAGGGAACAATCACAGAAAAAATTGCCGCAAAATTAAAATGTCGGATTCTTGCCGAAGCTGCTAATGGTCCCTGCACTCTTAATGCCGATAAAATATTACTCAACAATCCAGACATTTTTGTGATCCCAGACGTCTTGGCCAATGCGGGCGGCGTGATTGTTTCTTATTTTGAATGGGTGCAAGATCTTCAAAACTTTTTTTGGACCGAACAAGAAATTTATAATCGTCTGGGTGAAATGATGAAAAAAGGTTTTACAAACATGGTACGTACCGCTCAAGAAAAGTCGGTAAATAATCGATTAGCTTGTTTGATGAGAAGCATTGAGCATATTTCACAGGCCATGTTAACGCGAGGCCTATACCCTTAATCAAAATCTATATTCTTTATGAAAATTTTAAACAAAACCATGATACGTGCAGCCCTAGATATTGCCAAGGGCACGAAGGCAAAATTCTTTTTTCTCTTCAAAGAAGCCCTTGGAGAGTCCGATATTCCAGAGCTTCCTAAAGGTTGCGAACTCGTTTTGGTGAGTCAAAAAGAAAAAGATCTATCGGAAAATTCTTCCGGAAAAAGATTAATCCATGTTCCCAACATCAACCTTGGACGCTTGGGCCTAATTAAAATCAGCATGGCACTGGCTTTCTCCCAAGAGTTTTTCAAAGGAAATGAAAAGATTGTCT
>CAYWGE010000344.1:1065-1664 GCA_964457215.1 uncultured Pseudomonadota bacterium | reverse complement strand
AAAAGTTGAAAAAGCAAGTTATTGGTATTTGCAGCGAAGTGACGATCTTTCAGAATGCAAGTTACCCGAATATGATACTGCATACAAGCAGGTTTTGGATATCGCCCGTAAAATAAAATTGGCAAGGACGCTCCAAAAGTTTGCATGCACAAAAGGAGGTTGCGGCTTCTGCCGCCCGTATGAGACAATTTTGAGGGGAGAGGCACAGCTTGTGGGAACCGACGAATACAATGCAGACGTATATATTCTCGAAAAAGAAATCGAGGAAGATTCGAGCATTATCCTCTAAGGTTTTGTATGTAACCCAACTTTAGGGTAAAATTGCCCTGCATATGTCCCAAAACCGTCCAGTTCATAATTGGTTTCTAGTTCCCGTTTTTTTCGTTTTTGTATTGGTTTTGAGCATAATTCTTGGTCAATATATCAATAATTCCTCAAAAGTTACGGCCGATTTCTCCGGCGATTTCATATTCGCTCTGAGAAAATTTATACCAGAGAAGGAGATAAAAGTTCCAATTTTTGTCTATCACTACGTTGAATATGTAAAAGATCAGAAAGATACGACAAGAAAATCTTTAGCAATTACTCCCAATGTTTTT
>CAYWGE010000344.1:0-1055 GCA_964457215.1 uncultured Pseudomonadota bacterium | reverse complement strand
TGTTTTTGAGGCTCAAATGGTGACCTTAAAGGAGGGCGGGTACAGTTTTATAACGTTCAAAGATGTCGAGCGGTATCTTCGCGGGGTGCAGAAATTGCCCGAAAAGCCGATAATTATTACTTTTGACGACGGATATGAGGATTTTTATACCGATGTTTTTCCGATTATTAAAAAACACTCAATTCAGGTAACGCAGTATTTGGTTGTCAATTTTATCGGTAAGCCAAATTATTTAAAGGATGAGCAGATAAGAACCCTTATCAAAAGTGGTTTGGTTGAATTTGGTTCACACACTCTTACGCACGTTAATTTGAAATCGGTGCCTGCAGCGCAAGCTCTATATGAAATTTCGGAAAGCAAGAATTCTCTTGAGAGAATATACCAAATGCCCATTTCGACATTTGCTTATCCGTACGGGGCGTACACAGAGGAAATTTCCCGAATTGTCGAAAAAGAAGGATATTCAACAGCTGTGACAACCGAAGACGGAATCACGATAAAAAAAGATGAAAGATTCAGGCTTAAAAGGGTTCATCCGGGAATCGATACGGGAGTAACACTTCTTCGGAGGCTGTAATCGCTTGACAACAGGGCAGAAAAAATTCTAAAGTATACATATGAAGAAGCGAGCGAGAAAAACTCCAAAAAAAGCTGCAAAAATGTCTACAACAAAGCTCATGTTTCTGAGCTTTATGCTTCTTTTTATTGTGGTTGAGGCATTATTTATTGTGAAGGGCCAACTTCATCCGCCAACGCCTCAAGTGGCCGGAGTAAGCATTAGCAAGTAGTTTACCTCACAAGGCTTATCTCTAAAGGAAATTCGGTCGTATTCTCTTCTACCTTTACAAAAAAGGTCACATTTGTGCCTTTCGAAAGTGTTTTTGCGAAAGTGAGTTTTAGATTGCCATGTTCTTGAGTAAATTCTATTGCCGGTTGATACACTCCATTAATAAAAGCATACATTTTACCTGAATTGGCTACAAAAAGCTTTTTTGCAACGGGGCTTAATTTCGTTTGTGAATTTAGTAATCCGATTTTTCTAAGCATAGTTTTTA
>CAYWGE010000343.1:0-1685 GCA_964457215.1 uncultured Pseudomonadota bacterium | reverse complement strand
GGGAAAAGAAATAGGAAAAGAAAAAGAGGACATAAAAGAAGGAAGATCGTGAATGACTTCCACGCCTTCTGGGGCTTTAAAATCAGCAGATCTTGTTAAAACAATATTTTTTCTTCCCGGAAGGGGTTTTTTGGGAAGGGATTCAAAAGTTTTTCGGCCCATGATAATGGGGTGGCCCATGGTGAGTTCTTTAAAATGCTTGAGATCTTCGGGTAAGTGCCAGGGAAGTTTCCCTGCTTTTCCTATGACCCCATTCTGACTCATGGCAACAATAAGTGATATCATACGGCGATATCGGCCTTGATAGCCGGGTGGGATTGGTAATTTTCCAAATGAATATCTTCAAATTTAAAATCAAAAATATTTTTGATTTCAGGGTTTAATTTCAAAACAGGAAGTGGCAAGGGGGTGCGCTCCAGCTGTATTTTTGCCTGCTCGATATGATTGGTGTATAGATGCACATCCCCAAAAGTATGAACAAAAAAACCAGGTTTTAAACCCACGACTTGGGCCACCATGTGAGTCAGCAAAGCGTAGCTTGCGATATTAAAAGGGACGCCTAAAAAAACATCGGCACTTCGTTGATAAAGCTGGCAGGATAAACGCCCATCTCCATGAACATAAAACTGAAACATAACATGACACGGAGGCAAAGCCATTTGAGGGATATCCACCACATTCCACGCGCTGACAATATGCCGGCGAGAAGTCGGGTCGTTTTTAATTCTTTCGATCAAATCAACAATCTGATCACTTCCCTCTTTCCCCTTTTCTCCTGCTCTCCTTTTCTCCTGCTCTCGGTAATCCGTCCCCCAATTTCTCCACTGATACCCGTAAACCGGCCCCAATTCCCCATCGGGGCGCGCCCATTCATCCCAAATGGTGACTTTATTTTCGTGAAGGTATTTGACGTTTGTAGAACCTTTTAAGAACCAGAGAAGCTCGTGAGCAATAGAGCGAAAATGGGTTTTTTTAGTGGTAACTAAAGGAAACCCTTGAGACAAATCGTAGCGATTTTGATACCCAAAAACGCTCAAGGTTCCTGTCCCGGTTCGGTCTTTGCGTTTCTCACCATTTTCGAGAATGTATTTTAATAAATCGAGGTATTGTTGCATTAATATATGTACGGGCGATTCATGAATCGCCCCCTACACCTTTCTGACTTGAATATACGCAGTGGCCAACAACTTTAATGGAAGCTCACTCATAGGGTAAACAGCATTGTAAACCACTTCTCTGATCCCGCTATTTATGATCATTTTGGTACACAAAAGGCAGGGAGAAAAAGTGGTATACAAAGTGGCGTCTTTCAAACTTACCCCGTGGTATGAAGCCTGAACAATCGAGTTTTCTTCGGCATGAGAGCATAAGCATTCCCCTAAATTGGCACCCGATTCACCAAAAGAATGACAACGGGGGCAACCTCCCTCGTTACAATTTTTAATCCCGCGGGGGGTTCCGTTATAGCCGGTTGAAATAATCCGCTTATCTTTGACGATCACAGCAGCCACTTTGCGCTTGAGACAGTTGCTTCTCATGGCCACCACTTTGGCAATATCCATAAAGTAAACATCCCAGCTTGGCCTTTCAGCACCCAAAGCAATTTGGCGCACCAAATCACGGGCGTTTTTTGTCAGCTCATCCAAAGTTCCCTCATTGTAAATTTCATAATCGGCCAAGGCTTC
>CAYWGE010000342.1:717-1692 GCA_964457215.1 uncultured Pseudomonadota bacterium | reverse complement strand
TATCCACCAATCGTACGAGTGCATAGCCCTGCCGCCTAAAAAGTGGAGTTTGTGGGGCCAGCAGAAAGCGCATACGGAGCACCCCCGATACCGTAATTTGTAACATAGGTATTGTAGAGCGCTAAAATGTTGTTTGTGTTACACGCTCCATCGGAATCTCCTTTACAACTAGAAAATAAAGCAGAACCAGGAAATGGAAAAGAAGCTGTGTTCGAGTAAGTGGTATTGAAAAGTGTTTGGGACGAACTGTAAGTGGGCGAAGCACTGAGGGAGGTAGATTCTTCATCGATTCCAGGAATTTGATCATAACTTATATCTGCGCTTGCTCCACCCGTCCCATTGGAACTCCAAATAATACTCGAAGCTTGCGAGCCTGAATTGAGCGCTGGGGCTGCTTGATCAACCAGAGAAACTACCTTGCCGCCCATGCTACCCGTATCGGAAGTAGTATCATCCACTGAAAAAAGGAAACCGCCTTGATAAATACAACCATAGGTAAGTACCACTCCAGTCACTGTTACGGTGCTCGCATTCTCTGCACTCACCGAAATTTCTCCCAGTGTGGGGGCAATGCCGGTTCCGCAATTGGAACTCGCATTCGCTCCCGGTGTGATCGTCACGCTACAACTTGAACTCGGAGAAAGTGTGCCGCTACAGGTATTGGAGCTGAGAGTAGTGCCGGCAGGAAATCCAGAAATTACCGCCTCCACACCGTTTGCATCTTCGGACCCTGTATTGGTAATCGTCACCCTCCTCGGCGTTCCCGTGAGCGCTGCATTCAGGGCAGTATTGTTTACAGAAAGCACGAGAACAGAAATACTCGCGCTCAAAGTGGAACTCTCGGAAAAAACTTTGCCACACCCTCCCCCGCGCACATGAGAAGCCCCCATGAGAAAAGGAATAAAAAAAGAATAAGCGATCAGCAATAAACCAAAACGAGTATAAAATTTTTTCATGAAGAGTTTATTATAGCGG
>CAYWGE010000342.1:0-680 GCA_964457215.1 uncultured Pseudomonadota bacterium | reverse complement strand
AGAAAGAAAGATGGGAAAGGGATTTCAATTTTTTACTTATTGTTTATCAGTTGACTTGCCCTTCTGCTCATCGATGCACAAAAAATTGTATTATTGTTCCTCGGCCTAAGGCGTATCAGCAGGGTGGGGTGGCGTGTAAGGCTTGTGGGGGATGAAATATAATAAGATTTATGTTTTTCAGTGGCTTGTAGTTCTCTCCGGCACGTGCCGGAGACCGGTTTTTGCGTGTCGGACACCGGGCTTTTTTGTGATATTAAACTATGCTCGACAATGTGCTTACAATAGCGACATGTTCGTTGACGCTAGGATTTTTCACTTGGGTTAGGTTTTTTGGATCAGGAAGGCCAACGCATATGTGTACATGTTTACTCTTCCAATGCTCTCCATCTAAATCTTGCTGACGAAATTTAATTTGAAGTCGTTCATCTTCTTTATCAAAAATATATATTGAAGAATGTTTTGGTTTTTTAAACCAGATGTGCCGTGCCGCTCTAACGGAACTATCTCGAAAACAAAAGCATGTCATAGCTGATAAATCAAAAAATCCTACGCCCCGATTGGCTCCTGCAAAGAAAAATTGGACAAGCTCTGGTATAGTAATTTTACTAAGATAATTTAGCCAAAGTTTTTCTATTGCTGGCATAGGTTCAGGCCGAAAACATCCAATATTATAGTCATTA
>CAYWGE010000341.1:0-1722 GCA_964457215.1 uncultured Pseudomonadota bacterium | reverse complement strand
GCCGGTGCGAATAAGAGGATGGAGTTCGACCCCTACTCCCAAGCCTAAACTGAATTGAGCGGAAGATAAAAAAGAAACGCCGGGGGCAAGATAGGCCTGCAGCTGCAAAAAATCGATAGGCGTGTAGTTCACTCCAAACACTGCATGCACATCCCACCAGCGCGAAGACTCAATTTCTCTAGGAGCTTCCACGCGAAACTGGCTATTCCAAGCGGCTCTTAAGCCTAAGCGAAAACCAAGCTGCGAGCGCGGATCATGGCCTTGATATTCCATCCCGATTCCAAATCCTACATGGTGGTCAATGGGTAGAGCAGAGTTCAAGGAAAGGCGCAAAGATCGGCTGGGTAAAAATTCTACTCTACCTGTTTCTACCGCGTGTCCAAAATCCGCTCGAAAGGCCTGCGATCGAATTCCTTGACGCGAAAAGAAATAATCGAAAACCGAAGAACGCCAGGCTTGAGCCGTCCCTGGAGTCAAAGACCGATGAGTCAACTTTTCTTGAAAATACTCGACGATGCTCTGTGCAAAGAATTCTAGCCAATTCGTGCGAGAATAGCTTCCATGCCCCGCTTCCAAAGCAGGGATAAGATCGGAGACAGCGCCATTATGAATCATTAAGTCTTCGGATTGAGTATAAAGGCGCATCAAATCTTCGGACCGGGCATAACGCGCTTGGAGGGCATGGCCTAATTCGTGGAAAAATATTTCCGCAAAGGAAGTTTGGAAAAATTCGGCCTCAGGATTTTCTGGATTAGAATCTTCGGGAAGGTTTTGAAAAACCATCACGTGATTATCCGCTCCTGAAAATTCGCCTTCTCGGTCATCGGTCCGTATGCCACAATCACTGAGGATTTGCCGACTTTCCTCAAATCGCGGATCTCCAATGTAAAAAATCAAATCGTGTCCGGCCGCTTGAGACGGAAAAGAAGAGCGGAGAAGGGAGTTGTATTGCACAGGAATCAAGAAAATCTTCAAAGATTCGAATAAACCTTTCAACTCCCGTTCGTAATAAGCCCAAGGGATTGTGGCTCCCCGTACCAAGAAAATAGGAATCGCATAAGCAAAACCCGGCACCACTAAATCGTGTCTTTCCCACTCTTGTGGGTTTTGACATCCTTCTCTTTCTGAGCGAATTCGGCCCGAAGTTCTGCTTGAATAATCCTCAATGCGGTCTCGCCAGCTAGGCTCCGACCGCAAATACTGATAAATTCCCGAAAGCAGAGGAGAGGGTGTTAAATGTCTTGCATAAAAATCTGCCAACTCATTTAAAACCACGCGTTCGTCTATAGAAATTCCTCCCTGATAAGCACTGTCCTCCACCACGCGTTCTCGTAATTGGGCCAAATAATGATCTAAATTCCAATGTTGCTGGACCGCTTCTTCTCCCAAAGAAACCACTTCGCGATATAAAAGACGTTCCTGAGAGCTCGGAGTTTGAAATTGAAAACACTGTCGAGGATTTCGTTCTTGTTGAACACATTGATAATTGAGCTCAATCTCGGAACTATCCGCGGGATTTTCTGCCTCCAAAGAACGAACAAAATTTTCTGTCAACGAAGGGGAATGAAAAAAACTAAGGGCAAGCCCTAAACGGTGTCTTAAGTCTGGGTTCATTTTCTCTGTAGCGAGAATTTCCGAAAAAAGTTGTGAGAAAAGTGCAAAAGCTGTGAAAAAATTGAGGATAAAATTATGCGCTGGAGTGGAATGATAACTTTGCCAAAC
>CAYWGE010000340.1:0-1736 GCA_964457215.1 uncultured Pseudomonadota bacterium | reverse complement strand
ATACGTCGACGTAAATGCCATCGCGGACAAAACTGATGTGATTGTTGATGATGCAAGCCTGGTTGATAATTACAAGTATCAGTTCAACTCGATCATTACCAAACATGGTTATCCAGAGCTCGTCACCCGCATGAAAAAGAAGCTCGATGAAATGAAATAATTCATGAAGAAATACTCACGCTGTATTCTGATTTTAGCCGATGGGGCGCGTCCGGATGTTTTTGAAGAGTTGTTAGAGAAGGGAGAGCTTCCCCATTGCGAAACTTTATTTAAAAAGCAAGGCCGCTTTGCTCCGGCAACCGGAGTTTTTCCCTCTACCACAGGGCCTGCTTACCTGCCTTATCTCACGGGGTGTTACCCGGGTACCTGCAACATGCCCGGGATTCGCTGGTTTGACAAAAAAAAATACGGTGAGAAAAAACCTCGCTTTCAGCGGTATAGAAGTTATGTGGGGTTTGAGAGCTTTTTCATGAATCATGATATTCGGCTCTCCACTCCGACCTTGTTTCAATTTTTCAAAAAGCCTGTCAATATTTTTAGCGCGATTAATCGGGGTACTACTTTTAAGGCCAATAAGAGTAAGCATAGTCGTATTTGGTATTGGTATTATGCCCATTTAACAGATCGCTGGAATGTGGTGGACGAAGCGGCAACCCGTAAACTTCTTGAAGCCGTTGAAGAAGATTTTGATTTCGCCTTCGTTGTTTATCCGGGGATTGATGAATTTTCTCACCTTTCTCATCCGCGGAGTTCAAAAACTTTAGAGGCCTATCGTTATCTCGATAAAGCTTTAGGGGAGGTGAGTGCAGCACTTCAGAGTAAAGGAATTTTAGAAGAAACCTTGATCGTGGTTGTGAGTGATCATGGACTTTCTCAAACCGACCAACATTTTGGAGTCGCGTCTTTTTTAGAAGAACGTGGAATCAAAACTTTTTATTATCCTAAAATTTTTAAATGGAATTTCGACGCGGCGAGCATGGTTTCGGGTAATGGAATGCTTCATCTTTATTTTCGAAATCCTCAATCGACTAATGGAAACAACGGGTGGGTAGGGAGAACTTCTTTTGAAGAGCTCGAACAACAGCGCGGGGAGCTTTTAAAAGAGCTTTTGGCCGAAGAGGCCGTCGATATTTTATTGGCTCAAAATCAAGAGGGTTCGGTAATGGCGATGAGTAAACGTGGAAAAGCGTGCATTCACTTAGAGGGGGAGAAGATTCATTATCAGGTTTTGACTCAAGATCCTTTTGGATATTCGAGTTTACCCGCCGTGATGTCTTCTCAAGAAAGTTTGGAGCTCACCGCAAAAACACCTTACCCCGATGCTTTGATGCAAGCCTTGCAAATTTTTCGATCGGAAAGAACTGGAGATTGGGTGATTTCGGCGGCGAAAGGCTGGGATTTAAGAAAGCGTTTTGAGCATCCTGAGCATAAATCTTCTCACGGAGGTTTATTGGATGAACAAATTCTAGTGCCATTTTATGCCAACGCGCCCATTTCAAATCAAACGGTGCGTAGTGTGGATGTTTTTCCTACCCTCCTTCAACTCCTCGGAAAACCAATTCCAAAAGGCATTGATGGCAGGATTGTGCCCCTTCAGAATGAAGCCTTGACACCCTCGGCCGAGGTTGCTAATTCCGCCACTGAATCATAATTCATTTTTACCATGAAAAACAACGCGGAACGCTCTCAAAGCGATAAATATCAGAAAATTATCCAAGCAGCGACTCACGTTTTTG
>CAYWGE010000339.1:0-1786 GCA_964457215.1 uncultured Pseudomonadota bacterium | reverse complement strand
GGAAGCCCCTCGAGTGCCTGAACGAAGCAATTCTCGATTATCTACCTGAGGGTTTGTATCTACATTAAAATTTGCCATAACCGTTCTCCTGTATTTAGGCCTTTAATAAGGCTTTATTCCATTCTAATCATATTATCGCCTTAGGCCCCCCCTCAAGTTGCTTATAAACTCACTTTTTTTGCTCTTCTTTTTGCATGGCTTCAATAAGCTGGTATTTTAACTTTAAAAGCTCCTTAAACAATTCCATGACCAACTCATAAGCTCTCATGGCTTTTTTAGCCTGCTTTGCCTTGCCTAACCCGGCCTTCTGACGAGCTACTTTTTCTAACTCTCCATAACAGGTGGCAAAACTCTTATTCACCGCTTGAAAATCTTCTGAATCAATTAACTTTTCAATCCGAGGATAGCCGGTTGTCGTGGTTCCAGCTTGTTTTTTTTCTTGGACCATATTGAATTCCTTTCTTACTGAAGAGCTTCTAGCTTGACCACAATGGGCTTAAAAGTAGAAATATTCAACTGAAACCGGCTCTCATAACGCTTAAAGCCAGGTTTTTCTACTGCAAGTCTATAACTCCCTAATGATAAGTCTGAGAGCACTATGGGGGTTGTTTGAGAAACCACTTCTCCATTTATAGAAACCTGTGCCCCTGGAGGATCTGTAGTGATTAACAATACAGATTTCATAGGAGAAATTTTATGAAATAAACCTTCGGCATCCGATTTTGTTTTTTCATTCTTCTCATTCAACATCACATTAATCAAATAAGTAATAGCCACATCTTTCCTACCTGCCCCCACATTTGCTTCGGCCAACCCTATATCTGCCGCTCCTTTTAAGGATTCAATGGCTTTCACTTTTTCGAAATAACCAATTGCCACATCAAAGGCACCTGTCTTCACATAGGAATTACCTAACAATAGCTGAATATCCCCTAGCTCTAATGGAGAAGGATTATGCTTTAATGCTTCAGCCAATTGTTCGATCGCTTGGGAATATTGAGCTTGGCGAATATATTCTCGGGCTTTATTAATAAACTCTCCTGCTTCAGAGGTCTTTAAATTTACCTCGGTCACAAAAGGAGCATTCATCGTTAAGTCCAAAGATTGTTCGTGAGGATAGTAACCATCTTTCTTCAAAACGAGTTGATGTTTACCTAAAGGTAACGCTCCTTCAAAGGGGGTATCCCCATATTTTTTGCCATCTACTAATACTTCTGCTGCGCTAGGAGTTGTTTTAATTTTTGCGGGAAATGATTGTAAATCTTGATCACTTAGATTGAGTTCATAAACTTTGGTACCGCTGCTTACTGTAAATTCACGGTGATATTTCACTACATCCACGGTATTTTGCGAGCCTTCGATAGACTCGGGCTTTTTCATCTCCACCACATACTGACCGTAAGGAAGATAAATAGGACGATTATAAACAATATCGTTTAATTTTACAGCCTGACCTTTACTTTGAGAGGTAGCAAAAGTTCCTTCTAAATAGACTTGAACATTTTTAGGGAGGTTCTTGATCAATAAGGAGCCGACGTTTCCTTCAAAATTCACACTCACGAGTTCGTCTTTTGCATTGGCTGTAAAAGTCTTTTTCTCACTAAATTCTTGGCCCAACTCTTCAAAGCGATACACCGCTACTAATTCTTGAGGAGTACCTATGGGAGTGTTCACGTTAATTTTAAAAGGTGTGAGGCCCAGCTCTTTATTTTGGTAGAAAATTTTTGCCCGAAGAGGAGTGGAGTTCACATCTAAGAAAATAGGGGTACCTGCGGTCGTAGGGGGT
>CAYWGE010000338.1:0-1793 GCA_964457215.1 uncultured Pseudomonadota bacterium | reverse complement strand
GGTGTTGCCCGATGAAAGATTGAAGTCATTGCGATCGAAGCAATTCCAAACAGTGGTGACCTTGCAGGCGAGGCGCGGGGCGATTCTTGATCGTTCTGGTCGGGACTTGGCGCTTTCAACAAGAGCTGTTTCGATTTATGCGGATCCTAAAATTATTTCTCAATATAAAATTGTCGCGCGAAAATTAGCCCGCTTGCTGAATCAAAACCCGCGAACGATAGAATCGAAATTGAAAGACAAAACAAAAAGACCAACTGTTTTTTTGATGGGGGATATGCGCGAGCTTGGAAATGAGGCACAAGGCGAGCACGAGGAAGTAGCACATGCAATTGCCAAGTCTGTTGACCAATTGTACTGCGTGGGTCCACTGACCAATGAATACGTAGTCCCTGTTGTCAGGTCGTACTCCGGCCGCAAGAACCGGACAAAAAACGTTGTGTGGTACAAAAATGCGATTCAAGCCGGTCTGCACCTGAAAGAAGAGCTACCTCAAAATGCAATTATTTTAGTAAAGGGTTCCCAAAACACCCTATATCTCGAAGAGGCGATAAAATTTTTGCTCGACAACTCTGCGGACGTCAAATATTTAACCAGACAGGAAAACTTCTGGTTAAAAACTAAGCAAAACTTCTTCAGCGTGTAGAGAACTCAACCATACCTGACAGCACTCAACCTCACAATTTTTATTCATTTAGTACCCTATAGTTGACAATGTAGGCTGATCTCGCTATAATTCACGTCTTATAACAATATAATATGGGATATAGCGAAGTCGACGACCTACTCACCGTGCAAGAAGTGGCAGCACGCCTTAAGCTTTCCGTGCTCACAATCTACAAATATATCAAAGAGGGAGATCTTCCCGCTGTGGAATTTGGTGGTCACTACAGGGTTGAAAAAAATGCCCTGCAAGGCTTTGTCAAAAATCACAGAGTAACGCATTAGTATGAACAAATTATTTAAAAAAGAGTTGTCAATTATTGTGCCCACCCGTAACGAGGAGGAAAATATTACCACGCTTATTGAGCGGATAAATATTACTCTTCTTAACGGTGGTTATGACTTTGAAATAATTGTTGTCGACGATCACTCAACCGATAAAACCAGACAAATTGTCTCTACGTTGTCAACAATCTATCCGGTAGCTTTTCATCTTAAAAAGGGAAAGAGAGGGAAAGCATATTCCCTACTGGAAGGTTTTTCATATGCCAAATACGAGAATATTGCATTTATCGACGCTGACTTACAGTACCCTCCGGAAGCCTTATTCGATATGGCGGAGAAACTAAAAATTTGTGACATAGTTGTTGCTAGTAGAAAAAAGTACAAAGACAGTCTCTTTAGAAAGGTGTTAAGCCGAGGATTTAGATTTGGATTTGGCAAAGGTCTCTTTGGTCTTGATCATGACATCCAGTCCGGACTAAAACTATTTCGGAAAGAAGTGCTTAGTGTTGTGCATGTGTATCCCAGCTCTGCATGGACCTTTGACTTGGAATTTCTTTATAAAGCGAGTGAAGCCGGATACGTTATCAAAAACCACGAAATAAGTTTTGAAAAAAGAAGTTCCGGTTCATCAAACGTAGGTGCAATTAAAACCGTAGTCGAAATCGGGGGAAATGCCTTGCGTCTGAAACTGAAAAAGGTCGAGCCACAGGCCTTCGGTTCCAAAAATGGGGTTTCCATGAGAGGAGCCGGGGTAAGGCACAAGAAAAGACGTTATGTAACCCATACAACGTTGTCACACAAAGCGAGTTCAATCACTACATTTACTACAAAACAGAAATTTCTTATCC
>CAYWGE010000337.1:0-1800 GCA_964457215.1 uncultured Pseudomonadota bacterium | reverse complement strand
TGTATATTCAAGTTTTTGGAAGACTCAAAATCTAAAAGAGCCGTTGTCCTTGTGTCTCATTTAAACCTTGAGAGTATTAAGGGGTTGGGAAAAAAACTAGTTTCCGTACAATTGGCGGCAAACGAGGGGGCCAGTGTCACTCTTTGAGATTTATATTTGGACGATTTTGGCGGGGGCCTTAATGGGGCCTGCATTGAGTTTGCTCGGGACACAGATTGCGGCCAGAGATAAATCCATGCAAACACTTTGTGTGGGTCAAGGCGCGACTCTTGGAGTCTTATTAGGGATGGGATTATTAGGTGAGGGCCTTTGGCCATTTGCGACAGCGGTTATTTTTTCGTGGTTGACCTATTTCCTCGGTGAGAAGCTCGCGCGCCGTTTTCTTTCCTCGAAGAATACTTTTTTCTCTTCGCTTTTCGCTGTCCTTTTGGGCTTGGGGTACCTCGTGTGTGCGATCTTTCCGTCTCTTGAGAATCATATGACGCACATTTTCTTTGGGGATCTTGCGACGCTTTCAGATCTTAATTCTCGGATCTCAATTTTGATTGCGCTAGTGATCTTTTTGGTGTTTGCGAGGTATTGGCGAGTTATAAGCTTTGAGTCTTTTGAAATAGCGGTCTTTGGAAGAACATCCACCGTGGGAAAGTGGCTAGGGTTCAGCCCCTTTGATTTTTTAGCTATTTTTACGCTGACATTTTCAGTTCAGTTCTTAGGGTACTTATTTACGATTGCTTGTTTATTTCTACCAACGGTGATCTTAAAGTTCTCTAGGAAACAGAACTTGATTCGTCACCTCCTACTTTCGTCAGCAATTTCCGTCGTGAGTATTGTGATCGGATTTCTTTGGTCACTAGAAAATACGCGGATGCCCACGGTTCCTAGTATCATTCTGGTCATGGGCTTAATTGGATTTGTACCCTTTACCCTCGGGGTACTCAGCCAACGGCGCTCCACGATTAGGTGAAGACCCATAGGATAGAGAACGATTGCGGGATCTCTAACAATAAAAAGAAACTCATAACATAATCCCGCTGTAGCCAGGTGCTAGGTCGGCTAGGCGGCATCTAGGAATTCAAGCTATTTCGAAGAACGCTAAATGGGCATTCTTAAATTTCCATTTAGATTACTTTAACGTTGTCATTGCCTGCTGACGCGCGGAGCGATGTTTTGTAGCTTTGTCGAGAGTCCTACACTCCGCTTGTTAATGCCCACTTAGCTTTTGGGGCATCAATAACGTCATCAAGGCTCTCAAAAGAAGGGCCTACGGCTACAAAAACATGTGGTACTTCAGACTCAAGATTATGCAGGTCTGTGGGTATCTCAACTCCCGCTATCTCACGACGTGCAATCAAATAGATGCACTAAAAAGATAGAGAACGATTGCGGAGTTGTGGGATTAAACAGGCGAAAAAAACCTAGGCGTCTCCTAATAGAATACGGTTTATTTGGGGGAGCTCTAACCTGTTTAGGTTTAACTGTTATTTTATGAATGCTTCACAATTCACTCTGGCTCTCACCTTGCAACCTAGAATAATCAAGATTGGATAATTATGAGGAACTTGAGAGTTACAGTTTTCATATTAAGTTTTTTGTTTGCACTCTCCATCCGCGCCGCCGAAGTACCACATGAGTTTAAAGAGGGGTTGAACAAGTTTTTTAAGCAAACAGAAGCTTTCGAAAATGACTTTAAGTCCAGCGGACTTGATCTAAATGCTTCTAATTCTGAACGGATGTTATTTTCGCTTCTCAAAAACTCCTTTCAAGGATCCGAATCACTCGACTTTGTTAAATCTGATAGGG
>CAYWGE010000336.1:0-1800 GCA_964457215.1 uncultured Pseudomonadota bacterium | reverse complement strand
TCTAAGACTTCTAGGGCTTGTTGACGCGTGGCGGGAGGAATTCGCAGTCCAACTAAAATTGCTCTTTCTTTATGATCTTTTGTTTTTGAAACGGCGCTCAAGAGGCATTTACTCCTTGAATAATTTTGGCTCCGCCCAGAAGAGAAATTAGCTCCGACTCAAGCTCTGGATTCCATTCCGTTTCTAATTCGCGGGGAAGTTTTAAAATAGTTTCTTCCACTCCAATGCTCGTCAGATGCAAATATATCGGAGAATTTCCGGGGTATCGAGAAAGTAAAACCCGAAAATCTTTTAATTTATTTTCATTTAATTCTTCAGAGGGAATTTGAATTCGCACCGCCTGAGAACGAAATTGCCTTAACGATTTAAATAATACCATTTGAGTGGCCAATAATTTTGCGGTCTCTTCACCCAAATCCACCTGCCCTCGCACGCACAAAGGCTCTTCGCTTTTGAGCAAAGCCTGAGATTGCCGATAGAGATCTGAGAAGACAACCATTTCCAAAGAGCCGTTCAAATCTTCTAGGGTGACAAACGCCATCAAATCGCCTTTTTTAGTTTTGATTTCCTTTAAAGCGCTCACCATGCCAACCAGTGTTACCTCGGCTTTGTCAGTAGCAGTTTTTAAATTGGCGGTATGAAAACTGGTCACTTTTTGAATTTGCTCTTCGTAGCCTTTGAGCGGATGACCGGTAATATAAAATCCAATCGCTTCTTTTTCGTATTTTAATTTCTGAGAATCCGGCCACTCGGGAATATTGGGAAGCAAAGGACGGATCGGGCCAGAAGAAAGCTGATCGAATAAACCATTTTGGCCGCGTTCGCGGTCACGTTGCCGACGGTTACCATGTTCTAAGGTTGCATCCATCAGTTCAAAGGCCTGAGCCCGATGAATGCCTAAATTATCAAATGCGCCGCATTTAATTAAAAACTCTAGAACCTTGCGATTAATGCGGCGGGTATCGATTTCTTCACAAAAATGAAAATAAGACTCGAACCTTCCCACTCGCTTGCGAGCTTCGATAATCGCATCAATTGCTGCTTCTCCCAAATTCTTAACTGCAGCTAAACCAAAGCGAATTTCTTTATCGGTTAAAACGGAAAAATACCGATAAGACTCATTCACATCGGGCGGAAGCACCGACACATCGTGATTTTCAAGATCCCCAATATATTGCAAAATCTTATCGGTATCTCCCATTTCGTGAGTGAGCAGACTCGCCATATACTCGGCAGTATAATGGGTTTTGAGATACGCCGTTTGATAAGAAACCAGAGCGTACGCCGCGCTATGCGATTTGTTGAAACCATATTCGGCAAATTTCGCCATCAAATCAAAAATCTTTTCTGCTTTTTTGGATGGAATTTTATTACGCTGCGCGCCTTGTAAAAATTTTTCCCGCTGTTTCGCCATTTCTTCGGGCTTCTTCTTACCCATGGCACGCCTTAAAAGATCGGCGTCCCCTAAAGAAAACCCTGCCAGCGCGGATGCAATCTGCATGACCTGTTCTTGATAGACCATGATGCCGTAGGTTTCTTGAAGAATCGACTCCATCCAAGGATGGTCATATTCAATGACTTCTTTACCCTGTTTTCGAGCGATAAATGAGGGGATCATTTCCATAGGACCTGGTCGATAGAGAGATACAACGGCAATAAGGTCTTCCATGTTTGACGCATTGACTTTTCTCAAAGCGTCTTGCATACCCCTAGAGGCAAATTGGAATACAGATGCAGTTTTACCCTTAGCATAAATGTTTTGATAAATTTTTGGATCTGATAAATCAATATCTGTTCTGA
>CAYWGE010000335.1:0-1801 GCA_964457215.1 uncultured Pseudomonadota bacterium | reverse complement strand
GAAGGTGCAACGCGTTCAATATAAGGAAAATTCGCATGCACTTCGCGGGCGTCTTCTTCGGTAAGGCGAGTCACTGATCCTGCCCCCAGAGAAATTCCTTGCGAACGGCCCGGCCCCGGGCGCAACACTAAAAGATTAGAGCCCAACGAAGCCAATTGCGCTTCAACCGATTGCCGCGCTCCGGCACCCAGAGCCAACATCGCAATCACTGCCGCGACTCCGATCAAAATTCCTAACATCGAAAGAAAAGAGCGAACCTTGTTTGCAAAAAGAGAGCTGATCGCTTGCTGAAAATGCTCCCAGATCTCTTGAAAAGAAAAAAAACTTTGTTTAGAGCTGCCTTTTTGATCAGCGTTAGGGCGCTGCTCGCTGCGCCTAATTTGGGGCGCGCCAAGCGGCGCCCCACCAGAAGATTTTCGTTCATCGGATTGAATCTTTCCGTCACGCATTCGAATCACGCGCTCTGCTTTTTCGGCGATTTCGGGTTCATGCGTCACCAAAATAATCGTAATCCCCGCTTGATTGAGCTCGCGAAGTAGCCGAATAATTTCTTCTTCACTGGCCGAATCTAAATTTCCGGTGGGTTCATCCGCAAAAATAAGGGGTGGGTCATTCATCAGGGAGCGAGCAATGGCTACCCGCTGCTGTTGCCCTCCCGAAAGTTCGCTGGGTTTATGATAGAGCCTTTTTCCGAGCCCAACTTTTTCTAATAATTCTTTTCCTCGGTCGGGGTGAAATTCGTTTTGAGAATAAATAGAAGGCAGCAAAACATTTTCAAGAGCAGATCGGCGGGCCATGAGATTAAATTGCTGAAACACAAATCCTACCGTTTTACTGCGAAGGCCGGCCAATTCATCTTCACTTAACCCAGAGACTTCTTGTCCAAGCAGTTTATAAGAGCCAGAGCTCGGAACATCTAAAAGCCCTAAAATATGCATGAGTGTTGACTTACCCGAACCCGATGGCCCCATAATAGCGACAAACTCGCCTTTTTCAATGGTGAGCGAAACCCCATCTAAGGCTTTCACTTCCATTTCTCCCATGCGATATATTTTGGTGAGGTTTTGGATTTGGATCATAAAAAAATCTCGTAAGGGCGCTGCTTGCGGCGCCCCAAATTAGACGCAGCAAGCAGCGCCCCTACGGAAATCGCAATAACCCTGTTCAAAACTACCGCCCTCGCGGCGCTGGGTTTGACGAAAAAGGATTTTTACCCGCCTGCTTTCGTTCGGGGCGAGGGCCCATGAGTCGAATAAACACTTTATCCCCTTCTTGAAGCCCTGAGAGGATTTCTACTTTTTTTCCATCGCTTAAGCCCAACTCCACTTCTTTTGAAATCGGCTTAACCCCTTCTGGATTTACAAGCAGAACAAAATTCTTTCCTTTTTCTCCGCGGATGGCTTCGGTAGGTAGCGTTAGAACATTTTCTTTTTCACCCACCACTAACACTACATTGGCCGTCATACCGCTTCTCATAAAAGGAGGAATATTTTTTACCACCACATCGACTTCGTAAACCGTGACATTGTTTAAAATTTTGGCCTCGTAGGCGATGTGATCCACGTGGCCTTGAAGTTTTTGTTGAGGATAAGCGTCTAAGGTAATTTCGGACAATTCCCCATCTTTGACTTCTCCAATATCGGTTTCATCGACTTGCGCCTTAACAATCAGCCGATCGGACATCACTAAAACAGGATCTGCTTGGGCAACCGTTTGACCGGGCTGAACATTTTTGGCGATGATCACGCCATCGACCGGCGCAATGAGCGGTGTCGCCTTGTAAAGAGTTTCCCAATAATGC
>CAYWGE010000334.1:0-1814 GCA_964457215.1 uncultured Pseudomonadota bacterium | reverse complement strand
GGGCAGTTTGGGCAACAAAGAAACAAGAGTTAAATGATCTAAGGAAGCAAAGGGGAAAACATTAACTCTATCATTCGTTATATGACTCACGTAGCCCACAGGGATACCAGCTTTGAAAACTCCCCCTTTGCCCGAAGTTAGAATTCTATCTCCTGGGTAAATGCTTGCTTTCTCAGAGGTATACTTCAGGAAAAGAGGGCTCTGGTTGTTGCCCACAAGAATAGCTGACGTATTCTTATCTTCAATAATCACGGGGATGCGAGAATTGGTATCACTGATTAAAATTATCTGAGCAATATTGGGGCCTACCTGCATGACGCGGCCCACTAGGCCTTCTTCTGTGAGCGCCACTTGATCAATCTCTACGCCTTGATTTTTCCCGGCCCCAATCATGATACTTTGATAGTAAGGATGGCTAGGGTAAGAAATAACAGGGGCTGTTAAGAAAGGTTTTACAGAGACTTCTTGGAAATGGACGAGTTGTTTCAGTTTTTTATTTTGAGATGATAGGTTTTGATATTCTACAAAATACGTTTTTAAAGCTTCATTTTCTTTGCGCAATTCTTGTAACTTTAGGGGGGCGTTCCAAAAATCTGCTATTTTTTGTTTCGCTTTATTTAAAGAAAGGATTGGTTTACAAGAAATCTCTAAAAGAGGCGAAAATAAATCCACAAGCCTCCCACGTATATTGGTAGCTATGGGTAAAGAAAGAGCTCCAACAACTAATAAGAATAGGCTTAGAAAAAAATATAAAACTAAAGTTTTCTGTTTTCGTAGCGCTTGACGGGAGAGCTGTATTTTCTGAATGATAGAAGATTCATGATGCAGAGGTTCTCGTTTTTTCTTTTTCTGAGGCTTAAAAAGCTTTGCCATTACATACCCATAAGGTTTTTAAGTCCGCCTTTGAGCATGCCCATCTTTTCCATCTTCTGCATTCTTTTCATCATTTTTTGCATGCCTTCAAATTGCTTTAAGAGGCGATTAATGTCCTGCACCTCTGCCCCAGAGCCCGCTGCTATCCTTTGTTTTCTGGAGGCGTTGAGTAGTTTTGGGTATTTGCGTTCTTTGGGCGTCATCGAGCGAATAATGGCCAACTGTTGGTTGAAAGACTTGTCATCAAAACCACTGTCTTTAATTTTATCCTTTATCTGGGCCACACCTGGCAGCATGTTCATTAATTGCCCCAGTCCTCCCATTTTTTGCATTTGAATCAGCTGGGCAGCCATGTCACTTAGGTCGAAAGTTCCTTTTTCCATTTTGCGCGTTAATCTATCAGCTTCTTCTTGGTCTATGGTTTCCGCGGCACGTTCAACCAAAGACACCACATCCCCCATTCCCAAAATGCGCCCCGCCACACGATCGGGATGAAACACCTCTAATTGATCCAGCTTTTCCCCTGTTCCTATTAGCTTAATGGGGCACCCTGTAACGCTGCGCATGGAAAGAGCCGCTCCTCCACGTTCGTCTCCGTCCATGCGGGTTAATACAATACCTGTTAAGCCAACTGCTTCCTGAAAAGCCTTGGCGATATTAACCGCATCTTGGCCTGTCATTGCATCTGCTACCAACAGGGTCTCATCAGGCTGAGCAAGATCCCGAATGGCTTTTATTTCTTCCATTAAGACTTGGTCAATATGCAGGCGGCCAGCCGTGTCTAAAAGCAATACATCAAACCCTTCTTGTTTGGCTTGGGTGAGTGCTCGGTTTGTAATGCTAAGAGGGTCTTGATCTTGGATAATGGGGACCGTTGCAATACCCAAGGTTTCCCCGAGAATCTTCAATTGTTCCTGCGCTGCAGGCCGATAAATATCAAG
>CAYWGE010000333.1:0-1818 GCA_964457215.1 uncultured Pseudomonadota bacterium | reverse complement strand
GCCGAGATTCACGTAAATTATTTTGCCCGGATTGAAAGAGGAGAAGAAAACCCGTCAATTGATATTGTTGAAAAGATTGCAAAGGCTTTAAAAGTTAAATCCTCGGAAATATTGCCTTTCTAAATATATTCATCGAGTTTTAAAAAATTAAGCATTTCAAGTGCAAAATCCTGTCCTTCGATTCTTCTCATCATTTCCCTACTGTTATTTTGTGAGAGTATATTAAGACTTCCTTCCCACAGAATCTTTCTGTCAATTATTGCCAGCTTCCGATGATGATTGCCGGAACAAAGAAACGTTTGAACGCCCATTATTTCAAAGTTAGCTATTTCTTCTTCCGATTGGTATTCCATGACATCATTGTGTTCTTTTGGGTCACGGGTTATGACATAAATTCTAACCCCTTTTTCTAAAATCTTTTTAAAGACCGATCGAAAGCCATTCATTCGTTCTGTCGTAATAAAAGGGCTTTCGATAATGATTTCTTTTTTACAGTTTTCTAAGTCATTTAAAAAAGCTTTGTAGAATGTATCTTCATTAAACAGTTCTGAACTAAAAAGTATGTTTTGAAGCTTATTCATCCGATTCTACCTCCTCAAAGGCTGAATATAACTCAGCCATCCAGCCTAAAAATAGTTCGAATAAACGTACCGAGGGGTCACCATCTTATAGTTTGTTTTTGCCTCAATTTCTGTTATAATCTCGGGTTATGATTATTGAATGGGACAAAAATGGGAAGAAGTATTCAGTGAGCGAAGGGGCCGACTCCTATAGTAGCGAAACGCATGAAATTAACCCAATAATGCAATGGCTGCCTGAAGAGATCGACGGAATTTTTGATCTTGATAAGAAAAGAGGTCACTTAAATCCAAGAACTCGAAATGCTGCAAGAGGATTTAGACAAAAAATTGTTGAATACTTCAAAGACTATATGGACACAAGACAACCTTCTTTAGGAATGTGGGGAAAAGGTCAATTCGAAGGATATCAGGCCAATGTAACTGGAGAAATAAAAAAGGAAGAGATGTTCATGGCTCATTACGCTTATGTACCATACAAAGGAGATTTTCATCCATATCTTTCTCTTACAGCAATCAGGTACTCAGGAAAAAATGCCAATATTCAATATGGGGTTGAACTGTCAGATATAGATCTCCGATTCACTAGGAATGACATACGTAAAAACAGTATCCATATAATCGAGTTCACGACCCTCCCCCTTGAGGAACAAGTTGAGGCTTAGCCAAAGTAGATCATTCTTTTGTGCTAGAGCTTATCCAGATCTACCTCAAGGTTTGCATAGATAGTTCTATTACCATAACGGAGAGTAGCTAGGTAGAAAGATATAACCTAGAGGTTTGTTGACCAAATAATCGGTACATTTTTATGAGCTCAGGAATAACAAAATTCCGTGTCGTTAATCGATGGGTCACAGAAAATTCCCACCATCGCGTGGGATTTTTTGTGACTTTATCAAGGAATTTGATTTATCGCGCTGCCATGAAATGGCGAGTACTCTTGGAGTAAATTCCAGTGGGGTCACAAGTGACATTGTTTTTTATCCAAACACCAAATTCTTTTAGGCAGGACAATCCATGAGCCATTACTGTGAGTACATTTTGAGGTGATATAATTAGGAATGAGTTCATTTAGAAAACCGCAGCTACCCCCATTTACGGTGGTGATTTTGGGACTTGTCAGCTTTTTAAATGACCTTGCTTCCGAAATGATCTACCCGATAATCCCGATTTTTTTGACTACTGTTTTACACACATCAATTCCAATAGTCGGGTTTATTGAAGTCCTGGTAGAGGCACT
>CAYWGE010000332.1:0-1834 GCA_964457215.1 uncultured Pseudomonadota bacterium | reverse complement strand
TTCCGTTGGTGCAAAAATGCAAAGAGCGCGGTGTGGCCATGCGCATTGGCACCAATCACGGCTCGCTTTCTGACCGAATCATGAATCGTTACGGCGATACGCCGCTCGGCATGGTGGAATCTGCCTTAGAATTTTTACGCATCGCCAAGGCAAACGATTACGAAGATATTATTCTTTCGATGAAGGCTTCTAATCCTCAGGTGATGGTGCAGGCTTACCGCATGCTGGTGGCGCGCATGAATCAAGAAGGGATGGATTACCCTTTGCATTTAGGGGTGACCGAAGCAGGAGAAGGAGAAGATGGTCGGATTAAATCTGCCGTCGGGATTCTTACTCTCTTAGAAGATGGGATTGGTGATACCGTCCGCGTTTCGCTTACCGAAGATTCGATTCATGAAATTCCTGTGGCAAGAGCACTGGTGAAGAAATTTAATGGTGACCTTTCCTCTCCTAATCAAGGGAAAGGGCAGGGAGAGGTCGTACCCTGGAACCCTTACGAATACACGCGTCGCCCATCCGAAACTGTAAAAGCAGGCCCCATCCATGTAGGCGGCAAACATGTGGTGCGCGTGGCTGCTTCGGCATCTTGGCCTTTAACGCCTTCGGCAAAATTAGAATTAGAAAAAGACGTTGCCCAGCTCATTCGTGAAGAACGGGTTCCTGAAATTGTGAGTTTTGATCTCTCGTTGTTGGGGCCTGAAGAGGTCGACGAATTTTTAGTGTTTGCGAAAGAGTTTAAACAAAAATTTTCGAAACAAGTGGCGTTAGGGGTTGATCTTAAAGATACAACCTTTTTGTTTCCGCTCTTAGCTGGCGGAGTGGATAAAATCAGTATTGCGCCTTCGCGAGAGAAGAATGAAGAGGGCTGGAAAGCTCAAGCGATCGAACTCTTGCGCATTGCCAAGCAGCAAAAAAACCTAGCCTTAGAATGGCGCCTGGCCGATGACTATTTGCCTGCATTTGCGAAGAATTTAAAAAATCCTCCCACACACTTACTGCTCGACTTAACCGAACTCACCGAAAAAGAAGGTATCGAGCGTTTTGGCTTATCCTGGGCCGGTTCGAATTGGATTTACCAAAACCGAGTGCTCGTGAGCTCGCTCAGCGAAAAAAATAAAGAAGCGGTGATTCATTTGAATCCGCCTCTTTTAGAAAATGAATCGGCTATATTAGATTTGAGTGGGCAGATTGGTTGCCTGCTTTTAGACGGGATCGGCGATAGTATCCAAGTCGCGAGCTCATCTCTGTCTAGCTCTGTTCATCTTGCCTATAATATTCTTCAAGCGGCACGTCAGCGGGTGACAAAAACAGAATTCATTGCCTGCCCCTCTTGTGGACGTACCTTGTTTGATCTGCAAACCACCACGGCTCGAATCAAAAAAATTACCTCGCATCTCAAAGGGGTTAAAATCGCGATTATGGGTTGCATTGTGAATGGTCCTGGAGAAATGGCCGATGCGGATTTTGGCTATGTAGGGGGCGGCCCTAATAAAATTCACTTATATGTGGGAAAAGAATGTGTGGAAAAAAATGTGCCTCAAGAAGAGGCCGATCAGCGCTTAGTCCAATTGATTAAAGATCACGGACGCTGGGTAGAACCTGCTCTCTCGTAATTATTATGCATTTCGATCAAATTAAAACCGTTGTTTTGTTTTTTCCTATTTTCCTTTTTTCACTTTCTTTTCATGAAATGGCTCATGCCTGGATGGCGCACCGGTGTGGTGATGATACCGCGAGGCTTCAAGGACGACTCACGCTTAATCCTATTCCCCATATTGATATCTTTGGCACCATTTTGCTTCCGCTCTTGATTTTTACCACCTCCATTGGTCTT
>CAYWGE010000331.1:0-1835 GCA_964457215.1 uncultured Pseudomonadota bacterium | reverse complement strand
CATCAATGACTTATATTCCCCTTCTAACCAAAATGCTTCTCTCTCTCTGCGGTGGCTTTTTACAGAACTTTCGAGAAAGAGTTTAGTTCCAAATAATTCTTCTGCTGGGACATTGCCAATGGCCGCGCAAAATTTTCACTTTTCCCGGGTGCAGCTTGCTCCGTCCCGCACAACAAGACAAGCGAGGGAAACAGCCTATTACAGTACTTATATAAGTATTTTACAGGCAGTGACCGTAGTAGATCTGCCGGAAAATATCTTGATCCCGCTCTTGCGGCGCTGGACTCCCGAAGTAAGTGCCACTTATAGGCGGATGATATCGGCAGGTTATATTCGAGGACGTGGTTTGTATTTACTACGCCGAGTTCAATGGCTGCGCGAACATCCACGGGCGATAGCCTTTCCCGACGATATGCCGAGCATTCCAATTACTTTGACTGCAGATTTAGCGGCTATTCCTAGAAATCATGTTCCTGCGAGTTCTCGTAATTAAAACCTTATTTTTAATGCCGAACGATCTTCGTTCTGAATGCTTTTCGCAAGTGCTTGGAGTTGTGGAAGGATATGGGCAATATAAAATCTTGCGGTTTTGACTTTGCCTTCATAGTAACGCGCATCAAGATTATTTTCGCAAAGTGCGAATTTCGTTTCTTCAACCGTTGCGTTTGCATCCGCCCAAATTTTTTCAAGCTTCGGAAGAGCTAAAATGGCTTGATCAAGCAAGACCCAGGCTAAGCAAACATATCCTACCATATGTAAGAAAGACACCGCATGAAGTTGAGGGTAGTCCCGGTCGCCTCCCATTGCGATTTCGGCGAACTTCATGGCACAAGCGCCCACGCTATCGAGAGCCTTTTTTAAGGACTCGACTTCTTTTTCTAAAGTTGCGCGTTTGGCATTTGTTTCACAAAAGGTATTGAGATGTTCGTAAAAACTTCGGAAAAGTTCCCCGCCTTGAGACGCCATCTTTCGGCCGACGAGATCTAAGGCTTGAATTCCATTCGCGCCTTCATAAATAGAGCTAATTTTGACATCGCGCAGAATTTGCTCGATGGGGTAATCTTGAATATAACCATACCCCCCATAAATCTGCATGGCGATGGAGGCCATTTCGAAACCTTTATCGGAGCAAAAGGCCTTGCAAACAGGAGTAAGAAGATCGGCCATCCCTTGTGCAAAAGCCTTTTTCTCTGCATCCGGTTCATGATGGGCCTGATCCAGCCATAAACCTGTTTTGTATAGTAGGCCTCTCATCCCTTCGCTGAAGGATTTGAGTGTGGCCAACATGCGCTTCACATCGGGATAATGAAAAATCGTTTTGCCGCCTTGCATGCGTTCGCGCGAATATTTCAATGCTTGAAGGTAGGCATTCCCCGCGGCGCTCACTCCTTGCATTCCTGTCATTAAACGCGCTTCATTCATCAATTGAAACATGTAGTGCATGCCTTTACGTGCTTCACCGACAAGGTAACCTACGCAGCGTTTGTTGTCTCCGAAGGCAAGCAAGCAAGTGGGGGAGGCATGGAGCCCCATCTTTTTTTCGATATTCACGGTTTTTACATCGTTTTCTTCGCCCAGTGTTCCGTCGGCATTTACTCGGATTTTGGGAACCACAAAAAGGCTGATTCCTTTGGTGCCTTCTGGGTCTCCTTCGATGCGTGCTAAGACAAGATGAATAATATTAGAGGTTAAATCATGATCGCCACACGAAATAAAAATTTTGTTTCCCGAAATTAAATAACCTTGCTCTGTTTTTTTTGCGGTGGTTTTGATCTCTCCAACAGCTGAGCCGGCTTGGGGTTCCGTTAAACACATAGTGCCTGCCCATTGCCCTT
>CAYWGE010000330.1:0-1859 GCA_964457215.1 uncultured Pseudomonadota bacterium | reverse complement strand
GGACAGGCCTTATCTTAAGAGGGGGAGTCCCTCCTCAACACGATACTTCATCTTCTGTCATTCCCCGACTTGATCGGGGAATCCATTCTTCCAACCAGCCACTCACTACTCCAACTTTAGCAAAAACATCACTGGGGGCTGAAGTTCCTTCCGAAGTTTTAAGTTTTCGAGAAGCCCAGCGCCAACAGCAAGAAGAGGCCCTGCCTGAAGCCGAGGCCGATGTCATCGATGTCGAAGGAGAAATTTTAACCGAATCCGAACACGGAGAAAGGCAAGGCCAAGGTTTTCAAGAACAGCAAGAACAGAGAGAAGACAGTTTTACTCCTGCGAATGACAACCACATTTTCAATCCACTTCAAGCGGCCGCACATTCAATGCGTTCTTTTTTTGAAGCGCATCCGATTGTTGCCGCAGCCGCCGGTTTAATTTTCACTTTAGGTCTCCGTTATCTTTTCGGGTATCTTCATGCTCAAGTGATGGAAGCGGGCGGAGTTTTAGATTGGGTGCTCGCCGGAAATATTGCTGGAATCATTGCTTCAATCAAACAAGGGCTGGGCAATGAATATGTCGCTCTTTTTGAAGAAGGGCGAGATCCTGCTCATACTCGCCTCGCTTTGGATCATCTTCCCGCAGTAGCACGAAATCTGGATGAGCCTCAATTAGTCCAGCTGGCCACCCATCTTCTTCGTTTACAGCAGATCGCTGAATATCGCGAAGCGGTTGAGGATACTTTACGAACTTCAGAAATATTGGATGCTAAAGTTCGAAAACTGCAAACTTTAGCAGAAAACGAGCACCCTACTTCTTCTACCCACGATCTCCGTCCCGAAGACATGACTGACGAAAATTTGATTGGAGCTTTAGGCTTAATCCCGTTCGGAGCCGCAACGATTGAAGGCCCCCATTATGCTCGTTCACAAGAAACCATCTTAGAGGCCTTTGATCGACCTGGTGTGCCCATTGAAAAAGTTATCGCTTTAGGAGCTGGGCCCTGTGCGGACATTCCCACCAACGCTCTCGCCGCTCAAGCACGAGTAAGGCTTCAAGATTTTATGGGCTGGGAAGTCACACGGGCACGTGAGAGAGTCGATGAAAGCGTCAGAGGCAATGTAGAGGTGGAACTCTCCGATACCTACGGCGGAATTCTTTTTGATCTTTTAAGACAAGCTTACCGGCTCGTGAATCAAGTCGACGTAACGCTCACTCCCGAACGAGCACTCGCCGAACTTGCGCGGTTACTTGATGCAACTGACTTTGAAAATATGGAGCTTCCAGCTTGGGCTCGAGAAGCGCGTCCTGGCCAACTGATTGTCTCGTCGATCATGGCTCACGAAGCCTTTGCTGCAGTTTGGAGAATTTTCCATGATTATCATATTCATACTGATGCTATAACTCCTACTCTTCACCGCTTTATTGGTCGAAGTCTGCGTTTTCACGCCCGCGCGCACGCGCACGCTGTTTCTCGCGGTGCACGCACTTATCTTTCACTCGAAATTGCTCGGCCTGGAAGCCCTGTGAATACTTTTGATGTCGAGGGTCATCCGTTAACGGGAATTCAAGCTCTTTTTGCAGAAACCGATCTCGCTGCAGAATATCTAGCACCTTGGGAAATTAAATTTCGTTCGTATTCAGGCCCTACACAAGTGGAAGCAGTTGTTTTAGAACCTCGAATTTTCACCGCAACTAAAAGTAAGGATATTTCCAGCAGTGGAGACCGCACTCTCCTCACTCAAATTATTTCAAGAGACGGAACCTCACATCCGATTGAATTAGCTCTTCCTCCTTTAGAAACCTTTTGGGCCACTCCAGATGCCCAAGTAGTAGCTTACCGAACGGTGAGAGGTGAAAGGAGGTCAATC
>CAYWGE010000329.1:0-1885 GCA_964457215.1 uncultured Pseudomonadota bacterium | reverse complement strand
CCTGAAAAAATGTTGGAAATATTAAATGAGATTGAAAGAAGGTCTCTTTGATTTCAACAGAAGATATTCTTAAAGAAATCCGTTTGCCCGATTATAAAGGGCGGCATGTTTTTACGGCTCGCCTTCGTTTGTTAATTATTTTAGTTTTTTGGCTTCTTTCGATTTTAGTTTTTCCCACCATTTGGAAGTTTTCTCCCTTTATCCCAATTATCTACTCTTTTACTTTTCTCTTAACGGTTATTTGTTACAACAATGTATTGAACGGACGTTTTCTGCTTTTTTCTTTTCTCTTTGAACTGATCGCCGATATTTTTTCGATTACACTGGTTGTGTATATGACAGGGGGAGAGAAGAGCCAGTTCTTTACCCTCTATATTCTTTACTGCATTGCCGCAGGTACTTTTTATTCTAACGTGATTGCATTGATTGCGGCATTTTTATCGTTGTTCTTTTTTTCAAGTTTGGTTTTTTTACTTTATACCGGAAGCATAGATCATTTTCGTTATCCTTCGGAAGATCTTAAATTTCTTTTTAGTTGGGAAGGCTTGTCCTTTCTTAATTTGGCTCTTTTGGCGATTTTTTTGCCGGTTGTAGTTTATGCAGTAAAAATTGCGAATCATTTTTCTCGAGTAAAAGAAAGGGCGTTAGAAGAAAGAAACAAGCAACTCATCGCTCTCAATCGAATTTCAAGTAGTATTAAAGGATTTTTTTCTCTTGAAAAAGTCATTCGCCATGTCTTGGCGGGAGTGATTCAGGGTTTAGGGTACGAAACTTGTTTTTTAGTGCTTCCTTCTAAGAAGGAAGATTCAGTTTTGTTTTATGCTCCTAAAGATCACGAAGTAACCCAAAAGATTGAGCGAATTCTGGGCCTGCCATTTTCTTCTCTTCGGCTTCCTAATTTAGATGAAAATTCTGTTTTTCAGGCTATCCGCAAAAACCGCATTGTGTTTCGTCAAGAGCTTTATGAACTTGTAAGAGGGATTCAACCCACCATCACAAAAGATTTGGCAGATAGCATTCAAAAAAATTTGGGGTTTAAAAAATTTATTATTACTCCCTTAGTTGCAGAGCGCCGAGTGGTGGGGGCATTTATTGGCGTGAGTAAAGTCGATTACGTTGATGAAATGAGTGTGAGTGCGTTAGAAAATTTTGCGAACCAAGCTGCTTTGGCCTTAGAAAGCGCGCAACTCTTCGAAGAGCTAAAGCAGAAAAACATTGCTTTAGAAAAAGCCAATCAAATTAAAAGCGAATTTTTGGCGATTATGAGTCATGAGCTGCGAACCCCTCTTACAGCCGTGATTGGTTTTTCCGAGCTTTTGCTCGAAGAAGTGGTGGGGGAAATAAATCCTGAGCAGCGCGAATATTTGAAGGAAGTTGTTCAAAACAGTGAAAATCTCTTACTCATGATTAATTCTGTTTTAGATTTTTCGAAAATAGAATCTGGAAAAATGTCGCTTACTTTAGAGGAGTTTGGTTTAGGTAAGCTCGTGAAAGAGGTAAAAGGAACTGTCATGCCTCTTTTGAAGAAAAAGGGGCTGGAGCTTGATATTGATGCTCCTCCAAAATTACCCGATATTTTTGCAGACGAAAGAAAACTTCGCCAAGTTTTACTTAATCTTATTTCAAATGCGATTAAATTTACTCCAGAAGGTGGAAAAATTCATCTTGAGTTAAGGTATAGTCCTCAACCCAAGGCCCTTTGGATGTATCCACAAGTGCATGATAAAACTCCCTTCGAAGAAGGGTACTTTAAGATTTTAATCGAAGATAATGGCATTGGAATCGAAGAAAAAAATATAGATTCGATTTTTGAGCCTTTCTCGCAGGTTGATTCTTCTTTTACCCGGAAATACTTACGAAAGTATGTAATTTAAGGATGAGCAAT
>CAYWGE010000328.1:0-1888 GCA_964457215.1 uncultured Pseudomonadota bacterium | reverse complement strand
AAAAATAACACTATTCCTGTAAACATAGTCCTTGAACCTTTAATCAAGCAGATTCAAATTTCTGAAGGTGCGACTTATTTTTTTAATATATTTGACTTCAAGTTCTTAACAGAAATTTCTCAAACGCTACAAGCGCTGCAAAGAAGAGGATTAGCTCCGAGAGTGGTTAGATCATAACGAATCTTTACACTGGCAATTTTGGTTTTTCACAAACGATACACTTCTTTGCGATGACCTATTTTCAATACTTTCACCAAAATGATTTGAGCATGAATTTCATAAACAATTCGGTAATCTCCTACTCGAATACGATAGACATCCTGAAATCCTACAAGTTTCTTGCATCCTTGTGGTCGAGGATTATGAGAAAGTGCTTGTAACTCGAAGGTGATTCTCTCCACCATTTTTTTCGGAATTTTGAATAAGGCTTTTTCAGCAGAAGCACTAAGCTCAACTCGGTAATTTGCCATGCTTTTTAAGATCTTTCATAATTTCGGAAAGTGGACGAGAAGGTTCTTTGCGAAGCTCCTGAAGATCAGCAATGTCTTCTAATTCTTCAAGTCTAGAAAGCAGTGCTTCCTCTACAAATTTGTTCAGTTTTAATCCTCGCTGTTTACAGACAAGATCGACCGTTTTCTTAATTTTACTATTAATACGAGTTGCAAGTTGTGCGGTTTCCATAAATCCTCCAGTTTTCAGGCTAACAAAAACTGCTAGTTTTGTCTAGTTTATGCTAGTTTTCAACACCCGCTTCAAATACTGCCCTGTATAAGAATCTTTCTGTTTCACAATTTCCTCGGGAGGCCCTTCGGCAATAACTTGGCCGCCCCCTTCGCCGCCTTCAGGGCCGAGATCAATAATCCAATCCGCCGTTTTGATCACATCTAAATTGTGTTCGATAACCACAACGGTGTTTCCGCCTGCGACAAAGCGATGCAGCACGTCTAAGAGTTTTTGAATATCGGCAAAGTGCAGGCCGGTGGTGGGTTCATCCAAAATATAAATCGTTTTTCCGGTAGAGCGCTTCGCGAGTTCTTTGGCAAGCTTGATACGCTGGGCTTCGCCGCCGGAGAGAGTCGTCGCAGCTTGGCCGAGCTCAATGTACGATAGGCCCACTTCTGCTAAGGTTTTGAGCTTCGTCGCAATCGATGGAAGATTTGCCAATACCTCCAACGCCTGCTCGACCGTCATTTTCAAAAGATCGGCAATCGAATAGCCTTTGTATTTAATCTCTAAAGTTTCCCGGTTATAACGCAGACCTTTGCATTCGTCGCAAATCACATAGATGTCTGGCAAAAAATGCATTTCTATTTTGATCAGCCCATCGCCTTCACACGCCTCGCAACGACCACCCTTCACATTAAAAGAAAAGCGCCCCGCTTTGTAACCGCGGATTTTGGATTCAGGAAGCGCCGCAAACAAATCACGGATGGGAGTAAAAAGCCCCGTGTAGGTTGCTGGATTGGAGCGCGGGGTTCTTCCAATGGGCGATTGATCTATATTAATGACCTTATCAATTTGCTTTAAGCCGATAATTTTATCGTGCTTGCCCGCCACTTCATGCGCCCCGTTGAGTTGCTGCGCCAAGGCTTTGTAGAATGTATCGTTAATGAGAGTAGATTTCCCCGAACCCGACACGCCGGTGATGCACGTAAAAACCCCTAAAGGAATCGAAACCTCAATATTTTTAAGATTATTTTCTCGGCACCCTTTTAAAACCACTTCTCCTTTAGCTTTAAGTCGGGTTTTGGGAATCACAATTTTTTCTTTGCCCGAGAGAAAAAGCCCCGTAAGTGATTTGGGGTTTTTACAGATTTCTTCGGGACTCCCTTGCGCAATAATTTCACCGCCATGCACCCCAGCACCCGGCCCGATATCAATAATATGA
>CAYWGE010000327.1:0-1893 GCA_964457215.1 uncultured Pseudomonadota bacterium | reverse complement strand
TGGCTTTAAATCCTTTATGGAATCGCCGGCACACGACAAAATTTAATGGAGTCTCTTATCCCATCCAGCGCGCTGCCGAAGCGTGTTTGAGTGGTGTTGGGAAATCTCAAATCCAAGAACAAATCCATTATTACCTTCAAAATGCAGCACTCATTCGCGAAGGTCTTTCGAAAATGGGTTTCCAAGTTTATGGCGGCGTGAACGCCCCTTATATTTGGCTCAAAACTCCCAAAGGATTGGGCTCTTGGGAATTTTTCGATAAGCTCTTAAATGAAGTGCAAGTCGTCGGGACTCCAGGCGCAGGCTTTGGGCCTTCGGGCGAAGGTTACTTTCGCTTAAGCGCGTTTGGATTTCGAGAGAATGTGGAAGAAGCGATTCTTCGTATTCAAGCTCGGTTTTGATTTGGCAAGAATTTCATTTATTTGTGGGCTAAAGGCCGCGCAATACAGTTAATATTGATTTATAAACTGTGGGATGAAAGCCTAAACCGACGTGTGAGCTTTTTACTTCAATATGATTCACTTTGTGCCGCTTATCTTTATCGTAAGAGGCTTGCCAAGCAACTACTCTGTCTAATTTGCTATAAATAGAAGTGATGGGAATATGAATAGGGTTTTTTTCCCTTTCGAGAATCATTTTTGATAGGCGCGCGGTGGTTTTCGGGTCTCGTTTATTTCTGCTTTCAAAAGCTGTAAACTTCGCTTCTCCCGTATTGGGAGAGCCTAATGTAATCACATGATCAATGATCTCCGGATGATCTCGGGCCACTTCACGCGCCAGGTAACCTCCTAAACTCCAACCGATTAGTGTGATTTTTTTCTTCTTTTGATTATGAATTTGCTGCAGCCTCTCAGAAATCTTTTTAAACAATGTTGCAGATCCGCCTCGATTAGTGCCGAGCCCCCAGCCATACACATCATATCCTTGCGCTGAAAGAAATCGACGGAGAACGAAAGTGGCATAGTCCGAAGTTAGATAGCCAGGGATCACATAGATAGGTTTTTGTTGGCCGCGTCGGGACGAAAAAAGAAAAGGAGTGCTGAAAGCAAGATGCAAGACATGGACTGGTAAACGCCATTCGCTCAATAAAGCGCCTAGTGGGGTAAGTTTTCGCATAACATTATTCTCACCTGGTACCAGCAGGCCTTTTGGTGCCAGGTAAGAGTATTTATTTCAAATTCGCCAAATTCTCATCCACCTCTTTCGTGAGATCCGAGTTGAGTTTGGTGTCTTGAGTTTTTGCCTTGGCGAAGAGTTGTTTGGCTTGAGGGATTTGCTGGGTGTCTCGCGAGATTTTGGCGGCGTTTACATAACTTAAGAAAACATAATTTTGATGGCACACGGTTTTATTCGCCTCACACCAAGAAGCCAGCTCCAGAAAGCTGTTAGCGCCTTTTGCTTTATCTTGAGATTCAATGATCTGCGCTTTTTTATATTTAATTTCTGCGTTATTGGGGAATTGTTTTTCTAAAGGAACTAAAGCCTTTAAAGCCTCATCGTAATTTTTTTCAAAATCCCGATACAAAAACATCAAGGCAAATTCGGCATCCCAGATAAATGGATGCAAACCTTGAGTGGCTTCTTTAACTTCTCTTAAGCCTTGTTCTTTGCTTCCATGAATCCCCAGCACACCTTTGAGCGAGGCGACAGGGCCGGTGACAGTGCCCGCTAAATAATGAAATCCGCCTAAGGTAAGAAGAGCATCTTTTCGGCTTGGATCAATCTTGTAGGCCTTCTCCAAATATTTCTGACATTTTTTTCCGGTAAGTACAGCCTTGAGCCAATTGCCTAGATCGCTATATTTACGACCTAAGAAGAGATAGCTGTTTCCCAGATCAATCATGCGATCGATATTCTCTTGGTCAAAATGCCAACGTTGAAAAGCAAGATCAT
>CAYWGE010000326.1:0-1901 GCA_964457215.1 uncultured Pseudomonadota bacterium | reverse complement strand
ACATCCATATTTTCAGATCTACTTTAAATCCTCAAACATCCATCAACTCAGTCACTTTCAACTTCAACGCCTTCGCAATCTTAAACAAATTCGAAAGTGTAATATTTCTCGTCTCACCAGATTCAATCCGCTGAAGCTGACGCAAGTTAATATCAAAAGCCACCATCTGCTCTTGGGTTAGCTTCCGTTCTTGTCGCAGTTTGATGATTTTTGTTTTGAGCCTATCCGTAAATTCTATGAATTCTTTATGATAAGCACTGTTCTTTCCAATCCCACGACTCGTTGTTGATTTGTTTTTTGTTTTTACACGCATCCGACATTTATGTCATGTTTTTTTCTTGAATATTACGACATGCATGTCATAAAGTGAAAACGGTGCCACATACTTTTGCAGGCTCTTCTTCCTTCCAATTAGTAGTTATTAGTAGATAAATGGAGAAAAAAGCCGAGAGTTTGTTTTCACAAACATCAATACACATGTATTGACAATTACAGGGATGAGATTTAGGCTTATTCCATGAATCAAAGCTCCCAACTTCAGATCCGGGTTTCGCCCCTAGAAAAAAAATCCATCCGCCAGGCGGCTAAGCAGGCGGGTTTGGGGATGTCGGAGTATGTCCTTTCGCGCTTATTTCCCCAACAATCGGTAGTTTTTTCAAAATTGGTTAAAAAGCTGGAGGTGGCCAAAGATCCTGCCTTTATTTTGGCCGAGATTCACGATCTGCTTGTAAAAATGAACTCGTCTGAATTTGCCGACGCGTTTACGGAAAACTCCTTGCGACAACTCACACCGTATCTGCAAAATTATATCGCTGCGATGATTGAACAGGCCGCCTTGCAAAAAAAAGCGGATATTCCCCCGTGGCTTAAAGACATCAAAATCTTGAAAGACCCTGTTTTTGGCTCTCACTTAAAAAGTCTGCGTTTACACTTGCTCACAAATTCTCCCATCCCTTTTCGTAAGAGAAATATTTTTATTGATTCAACTTTAGGAGATCGAATTTAAAATGACGGAACTTTCGCACAAAGACATTCAAAATCTTTTTGCACTTCTCAATCAAGAATTACAGAAGGATGAAACACGAGGAGAGCTTTACTTGGTTGGAGGCGCTGTCATGTGTCTGGTATTTCAAGCTCGCCCTTCTACAAAAGATGTCGATGCGTTTTTTAAGCCGACATCCAAAATACGCGAAGCCGCCGCTCGGGCCGCTCTTCAAAGCAACTTACCTGCAGATTGGCTCAACGATGGCGTAAAAGAGTTTTTAAGTTCAAAGGGAGATTACGAACCTTTTTTAGATTTAAGTCATCTCAAAGTGATGACGGCCTCCGCTGAGTATCTTCTCGCCATGAAATGTCTGTCGATGCGAATTGGAGCGGAATTTCACGACGAAGAAGATGTACGGTATCTCTTACGAAATTTGGATATCCGCTCGTATAAAAAGGCCCTGGAGATCATCGGCAAATATTATCCGCTGGAACAATTCCCGCAAAAAACACTTTATGCCCTGGAAGAGATTCTGACCCATCACTGAAAATTAAAATGACCCTTAACACAGAATAATTTTTTTATTCCAAAAGTGATGAGGGCTGCTAGTCTTCTCCGATGCTTCTTACGATTATTGTTAAACCAAATTCAAAGCGAGAGTTTATCGAAAAAATTTCCGAGACGGAATATCGTATTGCAGTTAGGGCGCCAGCAGTGGAGGGCAAAGCTAACGAGGCTGTTCTAGAAGCCATTGCCGAATATTTTCACGTGCGCAAGTCGGCTATTCTGATCAAGTCGGGCAAGAATGGGCGTAAGAAGATTGTAGAGATTGATCATTGATGTTTGCTTATTAATCAGACCGGTTTCCCAAACCCTGAATTAATCCAGAAATTATTTTGGCGATTTCTACTAGGCT
>CAYWGE010000325.1:0-1909 GCA_964457215.1 uncultured Pseudomonadota bacterium | reverse complement strand
CTCCAGGCTCCTATTTAGGAGGTAGAGGTAATTTTTCTGGGGGCTAAAAACAGCTATTTGACAAATTGCTCAAACTTGTGTATACTTATACTCAATGGACAAGTATCTTTCGATTAAAGAAGCCGCAGATCTTTTAGGTGTCTCCACTTCAACTTTAAGAAGATGGGAGCGCGAGGGACGGCTTTTGCCGGACGAGAGAACGGAAGGAAACCAACGACGCTACCTGCTCTCCTCAATAAAACCAGAGCTTCTTCGCGTCGATGAATCGAAGAAGAAAACCATTGCCTACGCAAGAGCCTCTTCTCACGACCAGAAAGAAGATTTGGAGAGACAAAAGAAAATGCTAGAGATGTTCTGTTCTGCAAATGGATGGCAATTTGAAGTTGTTGCTGATCTTGGTTCTGGGATGAATTATCACAAAAAGGGTCTTAAAAAGCTAATAGAGCAAATCCTCGACGAACAAATCGGGAGACTTGTTATCACGCACAAGGACAGACTTCTTCGGTTCGGAGCAGAATTGATTTTTTCGATCTGTGAGGCAAAAGGTGTTGAGGTTTTAATTTTAAATAAAGGAGAGGACTCTTCGTTTGAAGAGGATCTTGCAAAGGATGTGTTAGAGATTATAACGGTTTTCTCTGCAAGACTCTACGGAAGCCGCTCTCACAAAAACAAGAAACTAATGGATAACATGAAAAAGGCGGTTGAAGATGCAGATCGCCCATAAAATAGAATTAAAACCAAACAACAAGCAAAAAACATACTTCGCAAAGGCGTGTGGAGTGAGTCGATTTGCGTATAACTGGGCTCTTGCTGAGTGGAATAGAGTTTATGAGCTTAATAAAGAAAAAGAAAAAGCAGATAGAGAATCACTTAGCGGAATGAGTCTTAAGAAAAAATTTAATTCTATAAAAAGAATTGAGTTTCCGTGGATGATGGAAGTGACGAAATACGCAGCTCAGCAACCATTTTTAGACCTGCAAAATGCGTGGAGAAGGTATTTTAAAAAAGTGGGCTGCCGTCCTCAGTTTAAGAAAAAAGGCAAATCTAGAGACTCATTTTACATCGGTGGGGATCAGGTTAAAATATCAGGAAAGCACATTCATATCCCGAATCTCGGGAAAGTGAGATTGAAAGAGTCTTTGAGGTTCGTTGGAAAAATAAACTCTGCCACAATCTCTAGGTCAGCCGATAAATGGTTCGTCTCAATTCAAGTGGACGCCCAGCAAGATTTGAGTCAGGAAAAGAAAAAGATTTATCGGTCAGTTGGGATAGATCTTGGGGTAAAATCAATGGCAGTCACAAGTGATGGATTTTCTGTGGAGGCTCCAAAACCACTTAAAAAATATTTAAGAAAACTAAAGAGACAGCAAAGGATTTTATCCAAAAAACAAGAAGCAGCAAAAAAAAGCAACAGAAAGTTAAGCGAATCAAAAAACTATAAAAAACAAGCCTTAAAGCTTGCGAAAATTCACTACAAAATTTCATGTATTCGAAAAGACTCTCTTCATAAACTAACTTCTTTTCTTGCAAATAATTATATTGAAATTGCAATCGAAGACCTGAATGTCCTAGGCATGGTTAAAAACCACAATCTTGCTAAGGCTATTTCAGACGTTGGTTTTGGTGAGTTCAGAAGACAGCTCGAATACAAAGTAGCAAGAGAGAGTGGGAATATCGTCGTTGTCGATAGATTTTTCCCAAGCTCAAAGTGCTGCTCTGAGTGTGGGCTCATAAAGGAAGGGCTTCCTCTCAGTGAAAGAGTTTTTGCTTGTGAATGCGGTTATGTCGCAGATAGAGACTTTAATGCCGCGATGAATTTGAAGAAACAAATAGGCAGAGTTCCTGCCGAATCTACGCCTGTGGAGATGACGGCAATGCGTCGGTCGGTTTTTCCGGCCAACGTAACCAG
>CAYWGE010000324.1:0-1912 GCA_964457215.1 uncultured Pseudomonadota bacterium | reverse complement strand
ATCGATTCCACCACATGATAAAGGTAAGTGGGTTTAGACCCAAAGGTTTTGGATGAGGCATTGACCTTTTGCATCACCCGCCCACCCAAACCAAAATCGGCGATATTCGTAAAATAACGACTTTCGGTTTTACGTCGATGATTTTGATAAGTGATCTTTCCGATATCGATGTGTTTTATTTTTTTAAGCTTTAATCTTTCTAAGCTTTTTAAAGAATCTTTGGGCCATTCGATACTTTTCACAAAATCATTCCCTGTGCCTAAGGGGAAAATCCCCAAAGTAAGGCCAGAGATTTTTTGAGCCTGAGCCTGCATTAAACCATTCATCACTTCATGCACCGTTCCGTCTCCGCCTACTGCGACAATCCAGCGATACCCTTTCTCAATTGCCTGCAAAGTCTGAGCGGTAGCATCTCCACTGTTTCGAGTAAAAACGGATTCATAATCCCCTAAAACAAAACGGATCTTCTCAGCCATTTCGGGCCAAAGTTTGAGGGTTTTTCCGCCCCCGGACGTGGGGTTCAGAATAAAGTAAGGAATATTTTTTTTATCACTCATGTTTGAATTGCTCAGGTTTACTCGAAATCTTGTAAACTTTCGTTTAAGAACGCTACCAAATCTTTCACCACTAAATTTTCTCCCAACTGTTTAAATTGCTGGGCCGACTTTGAACAGGAGGTAATCAAAAGCTTTACACCCTTCTCCTGCATTTCTTGCAGGTGTCTTTTAGGAATTTCTTTTGCCATATCGGGAGACGTCAAAGAGTAGCCACCTCCACCGCCTGAACAAACCGATTCAGAACGATTCCAAGAAAATTCTTCGGGTGGAAAGCCCGTTACCATTTCTAACAAGCGGCGGGGAAGGTCGTATTGACCCAGATAGCGCCCCATATAGCACGAATCGTGATAAAAATAGCGCACCCGCGTTTTGTGTTTCACACGGTAAGGAACATGTTTGAAATATTCTCCGACAAATTCTGGCAAGGTAAAAACATTCCCTGAAAATTTAAAACCTAATTGAGGATAAACTTCTTTGAGCGTCCAGGCGCACTCGGGAGAACCGACCACAATCGACTCTGCGCGTTTCAAGACATTAAATTGCACATGGGCTAAGTCTTGAAATTCTTTTTTAAGGCCCAAAACCCACAGAGCGTGTCCACAGCATTGGAGCGGTTCATCCATCATCGAAAGATTATCGACATGGAGCTTTTGAAAGAGCTGGGTATAATCCCCCATCGCATGAGGACTTAGCGCTAGAGTATGGCAAGAAGGGAAAAAAACCGTAGAGCTGGAATTAAACCATTCAGGCGCTACAAGCTGCTTGAGCTTTTCTTGTAAATCTTTTCCATACGGATTTTGGTGAAGTGAGAACTGTCTGCCAAACTGATAGACTTCGGGAGGCGCCACATCTCTTTCAACGGCGGCTTCTCGCATTTGATGAAGAGAATCGGCCACCACAATATCGTGCGCACAAAAAGTTTCGGAAGAGCGGCAGGTTAAACATTTATAGGCTGCGGCGGCGTTTTGAGCATCAAGAGGAATTTGCCCAGCCTCGACAAGGCGCGCTGTTTGCTGTTTTCCCCAAGGTGTATACGCTTCATTTTTTTCAACTTCAGCCACCGGGCAGGCAAAATGACACATTTTAGGGCAAAAAGTACAATAACTCGCATCTTTTTTAGTTTGAGCATTTAACATAAAATATTGAGTAGCTCCTCTGCACACTGCTCCAGTTGTGGGTTTTCTGTTTTTGCATCTTGAGGCCCCCATGGAAGAGGGAGCGCTTGGCGAAGAAGTTTATAAATCTCTCTTTTCTCAGTTTCTATATCAAATAAACGATAAGAATATTCAGGGCTCAATATTTTTTCGAGCTCCGCGCGTAGGGCCTCTAGAATGCCTTGGCTAGCAGCCCATTCA
>CAYWGE010000323.1:0-1917 GCA_964457215.1 uncultured Pseudomonadota bacterium | reverse complement strand
TCAGAAAGCGATTTTATTATTACTCATAATTTAAGAGATTTTGCGGGTACCGAGAAATTCGGTATAAGGGCTATATCACCAGGAAACTTTTTACGTAAAATAGGAGAAAACAAATGAGCGCACTTAGTCTTAGGCTTGCAGAGTCTATACATCACAAGATTAGGGAAATCGCAAAGAAAGACCGCGTTTCAATCAATCAGTTCATCAACTCTGCTGTTGCTGAGAAGTTAGCTGCTTTTAAGACCGAAGATGATTTAGCAGCGCGGGCTAAGCATGGCAACCGCTCTAAATTCTTCAATGTTCTTAAGAAAGTCAGAGATGTTAAGCCAGCTGACGAAGATAAGCTCTAAGAAGTAAGGCAACTACAGAGAAAAATCCCAAATATTCTCTGTAGTTGTTGAAATATTTCCCCTTCCCTAGAGGGGAACCGCTAACAAGTCAGCCCCTACTATGACCCACAATTAGGAAAATTTGCCACAGCCGATTCTATAATTGCAGACCCAAGTAATCCTCAAGATTTAAATAGGTACTCGTATTGCAATAATAACCCCATCAATTTCACAGACCCCACGGGACACTTTAAGTGGAAAAAATTCTGGAAGAGCTTTGTTGGGGCATTTGTCGGAGCGGCTGTATTCGTTCTTACGGGTGGAGCAGCTGCCGGCATTATGCCATTTATTTATGGTGGAATGGCGGGGGGAGCTGTTTCAGGCGGACTTGAAGGTGGTTGGAAAGGTGCTCTACAAGGCGCTCTTGTTGGGGGAGCTTTAGGAGCTGTGGCTGGATGGGGTCTCGGCACCTTTGGCGATGGTTTTGGCTTGGCGATGTTAGGGGCCGGAGCTGTGCATGCAGGCGCTACAGATAGTTGGGACAGCTTTGCAGGTGGCATTGCTGGCGGTATAGCCGGAAGCGCTGCCGGCTCAGGCATCAAATCGATGATGAATAATAATGGAAAATCAGCGACGACACCGTTAGGAAGCGGTGGGAATGACCCAGACGCTGCCACATCCACATTTTTAGGTAGCAAAAAAGCAGACAATATAACCTTAAAGTCGATAAACAAAACCGTCAGGTCTTCTAGAATGGGTCCTGAAGTGAAGTTTCAACATGACGACCTTATTCTTGGAAGCGCTGAAGAAACGTTCAACCCAATAGAATTGCTCTTGGGAGGGGGTGTCGCTAAGAAGGGCGCTTCCTCATTAGTTAACGCGGGTAAATCAGGACCAAGATGGTTTAGGGCAAATATCCTTAGTATTTCCGAGAAGGCGGGCAGCTCTGTTACAACAGTTTTGGGAAGACTAAAATATATTTCGCGTAATGAAATACATGTAAATTGGAATGCAAGTCCAAAACGATTGTATACAAAATCAATTAAATGGAACGAAACACATCTATTCGATTGGCACTAATGAGTTCATTTTTTAGGGTTTTTGCAATAAGAAAAAGTTATAATAACAATCATGTTATACGGAAATCTCTATAGCGGCCGATCTCAGCATCCGGTTCTTCATACCTGCGAACGAACATTTTACACCCTCGAAATTTTTGACAGTTCTATTTTAAAACCTTGGTGGAAAAGATTATTTATCCGGCCAGCGCCTCTTGCCGAAGCTTTTTCAAATATGACGTGGGAATTGTCCTATTTTGATAAGGGACAAAGCGTGTTAGGTGAGGTTCGTCCGGAAGGCGGGTATTTGACTTTTTCGGAACTTGAAAAATACAAGAGTTGGCTTGAAGACCAAATAAAAAATAATCGCGTGGGGAAAAAAGCAGGATTTCCACCAGAAAAATCGACGTGGCCGGACAATGTGTTTTGGAAACAATATCTTTTTGAGGTTAACGAGAGAAGCCAATTACAGAATCTTTTTAATTGGTTCAGGTCTTACGAAATGCTGGATATATTTATTTTCAATGTCG
>CAYWGE010000322.1:0-1942 GCA_964457215.1 uncultured Pseudomonadota bacterium | reverse complement strand
AAAATCAAGCACTGCATTGAGATCTTCGGGCGATAGATGAAGCTCCGCACGCCCGGCCCTTATGATCTCTGGGAACACTTCACAAGCTATTCTGCCTTCTTCAATCGCCGCCAAAGCTTTTTCGCTTGGTAGATGAGGCAGAGCGAGCATTAAAGGAACCGCTCTTCTCAAAGTGAGTGCAACCACTCCGGACTCCCGCCACAAAACGCCTAAACGATCACTGCTAATCTCGGCTGCGGCTGCAACCGCTTCAAAGGTTTGGCCATTTAAACCCAGCGTAAACGCCCAATAAAAACTATCGGGCGAAATACCGAGCTGTTCTAAATAGGGGCCCACAATATTCTCAGGGTCTTCCCCTAAACTTCTAAAAAGATATACCCAATCGGCAAGATTCTCACGATTCACCGATTGATGGCCATGTAATCGTGAACGAACAAAGCCTTCGTGTTCTTCTAAATATCGAGAGGCCTGCACTGGGGTCAAACAAAGCTCTCGATCTTTAATGGCCCTCCAAATTCGATATCTAAAATAGAGAACAATATCTTTTTTGAGTCGCTTTTCTCTTCTCTTTCGAGCAAAGAGTTGAAGGAGTTCGAGGTCACGGCCATGCGCCGAAATCCAGGTGTGGGCTGGAAGTCCTAAGGTTTCTAAATCTTGAATGATATTTCGATCTCGATTTAAACCTTCGAGAATAAGCTCGATTTTCACCCCTAAAGCTCGCGCCAGTTTTTGAATATTATCCGGACTCGGCTGAGCGCCTTCGATGTATTTCTTGATCATCGTGGGAGTAAGCTCACAAGCTTCCGCGATTTCTTCGATGCTCCGCCGCACCCTTACATCGCTTACAGCAACCAAGAGTCGATAACGGAACGAAGTTTCAGCAACATCTTTTTCTGCTAAATCAAGAAAGTTTCGGGCGATGAAAGGCTCGCCCAAGAAACAAAAATGGCGGGTTCGGGTAAGGGCAAGCCCTTTTATTCGAGGATGCGCCTCTAACTGCGATCGGGTAGCTAAAAATACAGCAGCTTCGAAATTCCATCCAAAATATTTTGCACACGCCTCCAAAAAGGGTAATGGAATTTTGTATCTTGGCCGAGTTTCATAAAGGCTGATGGTACTATTATCGGCATCGTAACCTTCTCGAGCCAGATCTTCTGTGAGTTGTTTAAGCTTTCGATTTCGAGCTAATCGAGCACGCCTCAGCACTTCTCCAAATCCTAAAGATCCGATTTCAATTTCTCCCAAATGACTAGGGGGGTTCCATACCCCAGAGGCCATCGTTCGAGGAGGCCTTGGAGATCTCTCAACAACTGAACCTTGCATTGCCATCGCAAACACAGGGGTTAACGCGAGCATCCATTCCATCGGAACCACGGCGGCTACACACCCTACCAATCCTGATAGCGCCACGCGCTCAGAAGAACTGATTCTTCCCGTCCGCTCAAAACCAGACAGGCTTCGATAAACCGTTACCGCGGCAACAGCACCAATCAAAACATGTTGATAAACGTGTCCATCACCATTGCCTAAAGCACTCGGCAAAATAGGAAGCATCCCTCTATTTTTATCAGAAGGTCTTCCCGGCCTTCGGGGTTCAAACCACGCCGCCGGCAAAATTTCCTTCAGAACATCTCGAATCGGTTCCCATACAATATGCAAGAGCGGCCACCACACCGGAACTCTCTCTTGATATCGAACTAAAGCACCCTCTGTTGGTGCACCAATACGCCGTGCAATTAGTAAAGAAGAAACTCGGTGGAATCGGATCTGAGGACTTGGAAAAAAATAATTATCGGTGCCTACAGCCCGCTCATAAAAAAGTGGATCAAACTCACCATTTAAAGGAGGACGACCAAACGGATCAATCACCCGCTCCATTTGATCGGATTGAATAATAATAATCCCATCATCTTTTAAATAACCGAATAAATGTTTGGGTTGC
>CAYWGE010000321.1:0-1965 GCA_964457215.1 uncultured Pseudomonadota bacterium | reverse complement strand
AAAAAGCAGGCCGAAATTTAAAAGGCCTCTGCCCTTTTCATCAAGAAAAAAGTCCCTCTTTTATTGTTAGCCCCGATAAACAAATTTTTCATTGTTTTGGTTGCCATGAAGGCGGAGATCTTTTTGGTTTTGTAATGAAAATGGAAGGTTTAAGTTTTCCGGAAGCGATCGAAAAGCTGGCGGACCAAGCAGGTATCGAGCTCACGCAGCAGAGCGGACCTAAAATTTCTAAAGAACAAAAAGAAGCCCTCTATCAGGCAAACCGTGTTGCTGCCTGGTATTACCATGAAACCCTCAAGAAATCCCCCGAAGCGGAAAAAGCCCGCGCTTATCTCCAAAGTCGCGGAGTCACTGAGAAAGAAATCGAAAAATTTCGTTTAGGATATGCCCCGTTACATTCAGAGCTCTTAAATCAATATGAACAACGTAAAATTGCGCTCGAGGCCGCTATCGAGGCCGGTGTCGTAAGACAAGGCGATCGTGGGTATTACGAAAGTTTTAGAGGCCGTTTAATTTTTCCTATTTTTAACCGTGAGGGGAAAGTAGTGGGCTTAGGTGGACGAATTCTCGAAAAGAGCGATTCTGCTAAATACATCAATAGCCCCGATAGCCCTATTTACGACAAAAGTGCTCAGCTCTATGGTTTAATGCAGGCCCAAGAGAATATTCGTAAAAAAAAGAGGGCTTTTTTAGTGGAAGGCTATCTCGATGTCATTGCCCTCCACCAACATGGCTTCGAAGAAGCGGTAGCTCCCTTAGGCACTGCTCTTACCCTTAAGCAAATCGGATTAATCAAACGTTATACTGATGAAATTATTATGCTTTTTGATGGCGACGAAGCCGGTTGGAAAGCCACTTTGCGCGCTTTAGACTTAACCCTTTCTCAAGGACTCTCTCCGAAGGCCTTAATTTTTCCTGAAGGAGAAGACCCCGATAGCTTCCTCCGGCACTTTGGGGCAAAAAAGTTTGCGGAAAAACTCAAAGAAACGCGCAACCTTTTGGGGATTTTAATCGATAAGACATTAGCCTTTAAAAAAGGGGATATTACGGCACAAGCTCAGGCTTTAGAAGAATTGAAACCTTTTCTCTTGAAAGTGGAGAGCCCTTTTGAAAGAAACCTCTATATCCGGAAATTCGCAGAGGGCTTAGGGGTACCCGAAACCTGGGTTTTTGAAGAGTTGGGCATTAAGGCCATGCCGGCTGTTGCCTCACCCAAAATGAAGGTGAACGAAAAAATCCCGCGAGCTGAAGAAATGCTTTTGGAGATATTTCTTCGTTTTCCCGAGAAGCGTGCCGAGATCGTAAAAAGTTTAAAACCGGAAGATTTTACTCACACTAAATTTAAATTTGTGGCACAAAAGCTCTGGGAAATGAAAGAATTAAGCGATAATTTGTGGGAAAATCCTTTTCCAGATACAGAGCTTCAAAAAATACTTTCTGAAATCGCACTCAAAGAAAGCCCGTTTGAAAATGAAACACTGCTGACGGTGCTGAAAGATTGTATCGAAAAAATAAAAAAGACGAATCTCAAAAATCAACTCAGTGAAATCTCAATACGTATTCGTGAAGCCGAAGCTGGACAAGAAACTGAAAAAATGTTGGAACTTTTAAAAGCAAAACACAGTATTTTAGGAAACTTGGAATAATAGGGAGAGATAAAATATTGCGCGTGAATAACCAAAAGAAATTCAGCAATTGATCGATATCGGTAAAGAAAAAGGCTTCTTAACCTACGAAGAAGTCAACGACGTCTTGCCCGAAGACATTACTTCTGCCGATCAAATCGATACTGTGCTCTCGATGTTCGATGAAATGGATATCGAAATCATCGAAACCGAAGATGATAATCGTCCGCGCAAAAAATCGGCCCCAGGAAAAGCTTCTCCCGAAAAAACCACCGCAGCTTCTAAAGAAAAAGAAGAGGAAGAAGACGAAGAAGAAAGCGAAACCGAAACCGAAGAGGTT
>CAYWGE010000320.1:0-1973 GCA_964457215.1 uncultured Pseudomonadota bacterium | reverse complement strand
AACCAATCGATTTTAAAACTGCAGCGGCCTTCATTTTTTGCACAAGCCCAATCGATAAATTTGAAACACCAGTTGGGAATAATATCTTTTAGATTTTTAATCTGTTTTAAGTCTTGGACGTGATAGTGGAGTGTGCAGGTGCCTGCTTCATTCCAGTTTTTATAATCAAACCCGTGACTCTCTAAGCTTTTAAATAAGCTTCGTTCAAAAAGTTTATCGGGATACGGATAATGCTTTGCAATGACGTAGCGGACTCCCATCGAAACACGTACCCAAAATCCAAAAATTGCCCAGAAAGCACTCGAAGAGTTATAAGTGTTAGTATTCAGATCCCCCCCAAAAAGAGAGGGAAGGGGTGGGAGTTTTTTTACAAATCTTAGAATCATCCGCATCTGGTCGCGTCGATGACGCTTGCTGGAATGAGCGTCTAAATGCGCACAAATCACACGAACATCCCCTTGAGGAAATTGCACTGTGCAGACCAAAGCCTGTTGATTGCCTAAGCGCTTTTCTTTACCCTTCATCTTATCTTTATTATTGTGCAAGGGCACCATTTGAAAATCGCGAAGAGGATACCGCGATAAAATAGCGTTGCCATGAAGTGCTAAGGTATTTTCTCCGTCGAATTCAATCTCTGCGCCGTTTCCTTTGCTGAGATTAATGTAGGTCGGAACAAAATAATAATTCAGATTTAAAGCTCGGGCGAGTTCTTGAGCGACGTTGAGATTTTTCGATCTGGCCATTCCTAAATCGGTTTCGGGGATTAGAAAAATATCTGCTTCTTTCAAAACCGGATGGGTTTTTAAGGTGTGGAGTATGCCTTCGTATTCAATGCCTCTTTCGATATTCCAACAAACGGCACGGTAAAAAGGCTTTACGGGAGCTTCGTTTGCAAAAAATCCTATTTCATAACCATTGAGAATTTTTTTAATTTCCGGAAGAAGCTTTTGGTAAAGGGGAGATTTTTTCAAATCTTTCGACGAATCAATCGCCGCTAATTCTTGAAAATGTGGATTCAGTTGATGTGAAAGAGGTTCCTGATTCATGTTTAAGCCTTAGCGAATCTTTTTTTGTCCATCCACTTTTATTTTTTTGAGGGCTTCCAATGCCTTCGTTCTTGCCAGCGCGTGGTCCACAATAGCTGGGTAGTTTTGATCTTTCCCCACCCATTGGTGAATATAAGCTTGCTTAGGGTCAAATTTTGCGGCCTGAAGACTCGGGTTAAAAATTCGAAAAAAAGGAGCGGCATCCGCTCCGCAACCGGCTACCCACTGCCATCCGAGGGTATTATTGGCGAGATCGGCATCGACTAAAGTTTCCCAAAACCATCGCGCACCCTCCTGCCATGAAATAAGTAAATCCTTTACTAAAAAAGAGGCGGCAATCATCCTCACGCGATTGTGCATCCAACCGGTTTGCCAAAGCTCTCGCATGCCGGCATCGACAATCGGATACCCTGTTTTTCCTTTTTGCCAAGCTTTCAAAAATTGTTCATTTCTTTGCCAGGGAAATTTTTTAAACTCAGAGCGAAGGGGTTGTGTGGGGGTGTGTGGAAAATGGTAGAGTAAATGATAGGCAAATTCTCGCCAGAGGAGTTCTTTTAAAAAGGTGTTTTTGCCTTTTGAAGGAGGTAAGCCTTGAGAAGCTCTCCAAACTTGTCTTGGCCCGATTTCTCCAAAATGAAGATGAGGAGAAAGCCTTGAAGTTCGCGTCTGGGCGGGTAAATCTCGTTCGGTTTCGTAAGTACGAATTGAATTTTCTAAAAACACCTTTAAATTTTTTTGAGCGCTTTTTTCTCCAGGCTCCCAGATTTCATAGAAATTTTTATCCCAAGAGAGAGAAGGTTTTAAATTCAAGTCTTCGACACGCAATGAAGAAAGTCTTTTTTTAAGAGAAGGAAGTTGAGGGGGGGATTTGTGGGTTTCAAATAAAGGAATTCTCTGAAAGCAATGTTTTGAAAAGGGGGTAAAGAC
>CAYWGE010000319.1:0-1989 GCA_964457215.1 uncultured Pseudomonadota bacterium | reverse complement strand
CCGATCACGAGTTTACATTCAAACTCATTGAAAATGTGAAGGACGAAAAACAACTCTACTTAGCGCTCCGAGAACAATATCAAAATATTACTCTACGTCTAAAACCTGAAACTAAAATTTCGTGGGAAGATTTTTTTCGCCAACTTTTACACCTGCCTGATCCTTTTCAACACAGTTATTTTCGAATGCCAGACGTCGATTCATTATTGAATGTAAAAATCGAAGATTCAAATGGAAAGCTTCTCGTTTTTTTCGACGAACAATCAAAATTAGCCGTGGCACCGAGCGTGCATGAAATGAAGACCGGAAAAGTCGAACCCGATTCAGAAATTCTCGATGTAGCGATTATTGGGGGCGGACCTGGCGGAATCGCGGCTGGTGTGAATCTTACTGCTTTAGGTATCTATCATTATACTATTTTTGAGCGAAGCGAGGCCAATTCGACAGTGCGTGATATCTGGTCACGCGAAAAAGAAGCCGACACTTTTTATAGTGGTCCTCCGGGCCCTATGGAAGGTTTAGTCGGCATGCAAGATACCACGCGTGCGGTTTTCTTAAATCGAATGCAAAGTTTCATCGACTATTTTCATCTCAATCTTCATACGCGCGAACCTATTCTGAAACTTTCTCCCCTCCCCCCACCCCCTCCCTCGAGGGGAGGGGGGACGGGGGAGGGTGAAGCACTCTGGGCCTTTGAAACTCCCAAAGGAAAATATCGAGCGCGCAATATCATTATGACCGCCGGGCGCTACGGCAAACCTCGTCTTTTGAAATGGGAAGAAAACAATCCCTCTCCTGAGCTTAAAAGTCATGTAGTGCGTGGAGTAGAAGTAGACGATATCGAAAACTCCACTGTTTTGGTCATCGGCGGTGGAAATACAGCGTTTGATAATGTGAAAACTTTAATCGCCAATGGAAGCGGGAAAAAAGGCAATCAAGTTTATCTTTCCTACCCTAAAAAACCATTCAATGTGCCCGGAAGCCTTCATGCCCATAATAATGACCAACTTCTCCAATGGGAAAGCGAAGGCAAAATCACTATTTTATGGAACACCAATTCAGAGGCGGCAGACGCGATACAAGAAGATGGAAAGACCCGCTGGGAAATTAAATTCCGTGAGGGCGAAACTCCGGTTTCGTTAATAGTGGACTATATTGCTCCCGCAGTCGGGTGGCAGGTAGACCGCGAACTCATGGAAAAAGTCGGCCTCCATTTTAACGAAGATAATAAAAATCCAGCAATCGACCCTCAAACCGGTCAGGCCTATTCTTTAAAATCGGATGGCCAAAAAGAAATAATTCCCGGACTTTTCATTGCAGGAGATTATGCCGAACAACGCTCTGTGCCCCTTGCCTTCACCACCAATTTTCGAGCCGCAGTGGCTATCTCTAAGAAACTTCGATCTTAATTCTTAAATTTTATTTCTTTTCTGCCCATTTTCTGGCTCCGGGAAGTCCCCAATACAAAACCCGGTGATAAATCGCGCGCGGCAGTAAGCGTCGAAGCCAATAGAAAAAATAGGCATCAAAGGTGGCGGGAATTCGAAGAGGAGGATTTTTTCGTTGGATCGTTTTTAAAATGGTCCGCGCCACATCTTCGGCACTTGAAAAAGAGGCATTCATCATTTTTGCCACAAATGGGGCCATCGATTCATAGTATTCGCTATAGCAACCATGTTGCGAACTACTTTCTTGAGATTCTTTTGAATAATAAACATGCTCAAAGGATTTTGAACGGATAAATCCTGGCGAGATAATGCTAACTTTAATATTCCAAGGCTTTAGCTCATACCATAAAGCCTCGCTGGCTCCTTCCAATGCAAACTTTGAAGCACTATAGGCCGACATCGTGGGCATCGCCATCATCCCTCCCACTGAAGAAATATTCAAGATACGTCCTTCCCGTTTTTGACGCATGGCCGGAAGCACCAAGCGAATTAAAGCAAAAGGGCCTAAATAATTAGTAGCAAGTTGCTGCAACGGCTCTTC
>CAYWGE010000318.1:0-2006 GCA_964457215.1 uncultured Pseudomonadota bacterium | reverse complement strand
TTGGTGATGAAAAAGATAACCTCTATTCCTTTCTTCCATTCCGGGAGATCCAGAAATTACAACAACCGGCGACTTTTCGGCATAAGCACAGGCGATTGGATTCACCATGTTTAATCCCCCAGCACCGTAAGTAATCGCGCAGGCCGAAATTTTGCCTGTGATTCGTGCGGTGGCATCGGCTGCAAATCCAATCGAGGGCTCGTGAGAGAAAGGAATAATTTTGATCTTTTTAAACTCTTCAGCGGCTCGAAAAAAACTTAAGGCAAAGTCGCCCGGAATTCCATAAAGCTCGCGCACTCCAGCTTGATAGAGTTTTTCCATGAGAAAATGGCCAAGTGTTAGCATGGATAAATTATAACAAAATAAATCAGGAGGGAAACAAGTTTAAGAATTTTTTGGATAGGCCGTAAGAATGAGAACGATGAGCCCAGAAAGAAGGACTAGACTATTAAAGATGACACTTTGCCTATGGAGATTTGAGAATTCTTTTTGTTTTATTTCTTTTTCTGGGCCGTCTTCCATCGTCCGAAGAACTGTTTTGGTTAAATGAGCTTCTGGGTGAATTTTCACTCCAGCATAAAAAGTGCAGCCTAACATTACAAGCAATAAACCAAGGCGAGCTATAGGAAAAGGAGAAGAAACCAATCCCTTAAAAAACAAAGAAAGAAACGCCACCGCGCCGAAAATATAACCCCAGTAATAATATTGAGGAAAGATTTTACTGATTAAATCTCCAGCCACTTCACGGGGAAGTTCTCGAAAAACTCCAGGTGCAATGACAAAAGAGAAAAAGGCAATCGCTCCCACCCAAAGGGTTAAAGAGACTTGAAAGAAAATATTGAATAAAGAGTTGAGCATAGGGCTGTCTTAATATGCTTTTTAAGAAAGGACAAATCTTTAAAAAATTCGAGTTCCTGCTCCGGCAAGCAGCAAGAGTCCTGTTTGCCCAGAATCTAGCGCGAAGTGGATTCCTACAGTTCCCGTGATAAAAAAGAAGCCTCCTACAAAAAGATTTCCCATTCCTTCAAGGCTTAAAGCTATATGGGATCTTTGCTCAGGATCGAAATTCAAACCCAAGCGTACCGTTGCGCTGGGATGAGAGTCTGTGGGGCCAGTAAATTGCCAATTTGAAGTATATCCCACCGCTGTGAAGAGACGATGCGTAAGGGTCTCAGAATAAAAAGTAGGTTGATAAGCCAATGCAAGATGAAGCGAACTAAATCGAGTTCCGGTAGGAATTAAAGTAGAGCTAGCAAACCGCCCTAGATTGGCAGTTAATTCGATTCGTCCGACGAACGTTGGGGATTCTGAGTTGTCATAGAGAATTCCCCCTTGTGTTGCAATGTTCACTGTCATGAGACTCTCAAATAATTTGTATTTTTTTAATGCTTCGATTATGAAAAATGTTGGGCGGGTTTAAATAAGTTTAAAAGTTTTTTCAAGGGGTTAATCATGATTTTTAAAGAAGGTCTTTTAACCAATAAAATCGCATTGATAACGGGTGGGGGAAGCGGGATTGGCCGCGGGATCGCCCATGCTTTCGCCCGTTTGGGGGCGAGGGTGGTTTTACTTGGGCGTAATCTCGAAAAGCTCGAAAAGGTGTCCGAAGAGCTGCGCGCTTTCTCCGCAGAGAGTTTGATTGCTCAGGCGGATGTGCGAGAACCCGAGCAAATTCAGGCCGCCGTGCAAGCTGCCATCGATCGCTTCGGAAAAATTGATATTTTAGTGAATAATGCGGCCGGAAATTTTTTGGCCCGTACCGAAGAACTTTCTGTGAAAGGTTGGAAGGCAGTAACCGGAATTGTTTTAGATGGCACTTTTTATTGTTCGCAAGCGGTTGGGAAAGAAATGATCAAACACGGTGGGGGGAGTATTGTAAATATTGTGGCGACTTATGCTTGGACGGGTAACCCGTTTACGGTTCCTTCGGCGGCAGCTAAAGCGGGCGTTGTTGCGATGACTCGTTCATTAGGAGTGGAATGGGCGAAGCACAAGATTCGAGTAAA
>CAYWGE010000317.1:0-2010 GCA_964457215.1 uncultured Pseudomonadota bacterium | reverse complement strand
GATAAAAACACTTAAGAAAAGCCCGCCCATGAAAGCAATAATCACATTTATTTTGATATTAGGGCTGTAAGGTCTAATAGGAATAACTGCCTTATCAATTACTTGAAAAGCCAAATCCTCTTTTGCTTCATCGATTTTAGCCATCTCATATTGTTGAGTCAGCATAATATTCACTCGCATCAACAAATCTCTCTGCAAGGTTAAAAACTGAAGGTAAACTTGGGAGGGAACATTTTGAACAATGCCTCTCTGCTCTTCTTCACTTAACTTTTTGGCTAAATCTTCTTTTTTCAAATCAAGTTTCGTGAGTTCATCTCGAAGCTCTTCAAAACTCAAAGGGGGACTGGTTATTTTCCCTACGTTCACATCAAGCTCGGGTTGAGAACTTGAAATACGATTATTTCCATAAAAATCATTAAGCTTTTTTCCAATCTCTAATAATTCTACTTTATTTTTTTGAAGTTGTTCTTCGACGTAGACTCGATTTCGTTTTTCTACAGTAAGCTGATTATGCGTAATGAAGTCTTGTAACTCTATAATAATACGATTTGCAATAGCGGTTGCTAAAGCAGGATCCCGATAATTTACTTCTAACTTGATGAGGCCTGTCTTTTTATCATCTTGAACTTTTATAATTTTTTTTCTCACGATATTAGTGGCATCTTCTAGAACAGGAATTTTTCCCATAAAATTTGGAAGCCAAACTTTATTCTTTTCATCCCAACTCTTCTTAAAAAAGATATGCATGAGATTAAAATGATTCACAATGTTTTCGGCTAAAGTTCTACTTTTTAAGATATTGATCAGTTGGCCGGATTTTCCTCCTCCTGTCGAGCCCGCTAATTCACCGACCATGGGCAAAGAGGAGGCTAATGCGGCCAAACCTCCACCCGAATTACCGGATTGAATGGACATTAAAGAAACTTCTGCTTTATATTTTTTAGGGAGGAGAAAACTAACAATTCCCACAAGAAGAATACAAAAAAAGGTAAAAAAACAAATAAACTTCCTTCTTTTCTGAATAACTCGCCAATAGTCCAATAAATTTATTTCCTCCTCCACATAAGGAGGCGGATACCACCCAGACACTTGCTGATAGTGGGGAATAACATTCGGATTCTGGGGCTGGTTATTTTCCAAAATAGAATCTCCTGATCTCTATTTAACGACTTAAAGTGACGGCTAAATTTGCCGTTGTAAATGCAATACCCACTACGGACGTAATTACCCCTACCCAAGTTTCACGGCTTAACGCGCGTTCAGGCACGTAAAGAGTATCTCCGGGATTAATAATTTCTTGGCTGTCTGACTTTAGTTTTTTAGTTTGGCCTTGGCCATCAATAACCTTTATATAATTTCCCTTTGCCATTCGACTTAACCCTCCAGCCATTGCCAGATAATTGGAGAGTCGATAGTTATGATTAAAATCAAAAGTACCAGGGGAATTTACCGCTCCGATGACAAACACTCGATCTTCATAAGAAGGATAAAAAAGATTATCATTTGGCAATTTTTTCAAATTATAATCAAAAGTGTTCTTCGCTGTTAAAATATGAGGAACTACAATAACATCGGCATTTTTGACAGCGGTATGGGAAAGTTCTTGTTTGACATTAGGAAATTCTAAAACCTGCTTTTGATCCTGACTGTCAAAGCGAATCACCTTAATACTTTGTTGACGAGAGACACCTTGAGAATACCCTCCCGCTAATTGAATAACTTCTTCTAAAGTCTTTTCGTTGCGTAGTTCATAGATGCCCGGACGATTCACTGCCCCTTCAATTTCTATTGTTTCTTTCTTAAGAGGCACGTAAATTGTATCATTGTCTAGAAGGTAAGGGTTTTGAGAGAGATCCCCCGCTTGTTTATAATGCAAAAGATCTAACTTCCGGACTCCACCTCGAATAGAACGAATTTCGACGGCTCGTTGAGAACCAGCTTTTGTAGCTCCTCCTGCCATGTTTAAAACTTCACTTAAACGCGTAGAGGCAGGAATTCTATAAGTGCCTG
>CAYWGE010000316.1:767-2026 GCA_964457215.1 uncultured Pseudomonadota bacterium | reverse complement strand
CCACGATTGCATTCGCGACGGGTATCACGAATTAGCGCTGCAGTCTGTTGACGGAGAGTTGCCGCAATGCCTTGAGTTTCTTGTAGAATAGCAAAAGCTTGATTTGCCAAGTGTGGAGGAATGGGAGGAGGATTATTCATCATCTGCCCCATCTCAACTCGTCGCTGTTCATAGGTAACGGCAATTTGCCGCACATGGGCAATCACCTGAGTAAGTTGGGTACGTCGATTTTCTCCTCGAGCGCGATGAGCGGCTTGAAGTTCTTGGCGTGCTTGAGTAATGCTTGCCCGAAGTTCGGCGCTTTGTTGATCGCGGCGCGTGAGTAAATCTTCAAAAGTGGCACGGGCAACCGATTGCACTACTGAAGGTGCTACTTCTGGGAGGACTCGGCGTGCGTCCTCAGCCACATCACTTCCAATCGTAATAGGAAATAGGTAAGCTCCATTAGAAGGATCAACTTCCCCCCCAGCACAGAGTGTAACCACTCCTCGAATTAGGGTTCCACAAATGCGGCCTCCCACTCCAACGTGAACTGGGTTTTCATTTCCCCAATTAACGGAGACCGTTGCTTCTGCTCGCCAAGACCCCCAATTATTCGCTAGCCATTCGAATCCAGAAGCGGCGGTTAGGGCGTGCCGTGCGAGGGCTCGGTTATCGGTAAAAGTTTCTCGAAAGCCCACCCACACTGGAACCCGCACATCGCGAGCAGCATCAAAATGCATGCCCAGTTCTGTATGCAACATGAAAGGACGATCGGCAGGTGCTGCAGAAGTGTAAGCGGGAATCCCTCCAGATAAAGTAAGGTGGCTATCTGTTAAAAGTCTGAGCCCTAAAGGGCGATTTGAAGAATTAGTACCCATAGTAGAATTATCGGCCTTCTTAAAAAAAGGTTGCGTCTCGAATTAGCTTTGATGGACGGCCACTTCTCGAACCCGAGTCACATCATGACCTTGAGCGCGGAGGGCATGGGCTTCGTTAGAGCTGATCCAAACGCTGAGTTCTCTATCACTTCCGTTGGGATCCGGCATCGTAGTCAGTGGAAAATTACCTCTTCGTACGGGGGAGTAATCACCACGAGCGACAGCGCGACCCGCAACAGTGGTGCCATCTTGTAAATGAACATCTACCGCAATGTTAGGGCTAGGACGATGAACTAAAGCTTTGAGTGCTTCTCCTTCGCTCATGGGTTTGAATCGGGCTAATGAAACATCAATATTAGGAAGAGGATTTGGATCTGATCTTCGAGTAGGAGGTGTGGC
>CAYWGE010000316.1:0-757 GCA_964457215.1 uncultured Pseudomonadota bacterium | reverse complement strand
GGTGTGGCTGCTGGAGGGTTAGTGCCAAATAAATTGCCAAAAAAACTTCCAATATTGACGATGCCCATATTCTTTCCTCTTTCAAATTTAGAACTTACGATTAATTAAGATTAAACAACTGAGAGCAAACTTAAGCAATCGATGTGCCAAGCAAGGGTTTGATATATTTTTTCTTTAAACAGGCGAGATGGTTTGGATTTTTGTGAAAATTTAAAGAAGGAAATTTTTTTCTCATGGAGATTTTATCCCTCAAACTTAACCAAACTGAAAAACTTGGGGAGAAAATTCCCCAAACTTTCCTTGACCCTGTTCCCGGAGGATGATTAATCTGCGTGTCCTTATGAAATTCATCCAAGATTTAAAAAGAACTCATCATTGCGGCGCTCTTAAGGCATCGGATGTGGGAAAAGAAGTCGTTTTATATGGTTGGGTTGCGACTCGGCGGGATCATGGCGGTGTGATGTTTGTCGACTTGCGTGACCGAGAAGGCTTAACTCAACTCGTTTTCAATCCCGAAATTAATGAAAAAATCCACGATCTGGCAAAAGATTTACGCTCGGAATATGTTTTAGGGATTTTAGGGAAGGTCGAGCGTCGTCCGGCTGGAATGGAAAATTCGAAGCTACCCACCGGCGAAATTGAAGTGAAGGTAAGTGATTTCGAATTATTTAATCGCTCCAAAACACCGCCTTTTTTGATTGAAGATGAAATTGAAGTGAATGAAGAGGTGCGCTTAAAGCATCGCTACCTCGATTTG
>CAYWGE010000315.1:0-2035 GCA_964457215.1 uncultured Pseudomonadota bacterium | reverse complement strand
AAGCGATTTACCCTCTTCAAAACTCCATTGATTCTCTGAAAAGCATTTTTTCACCCACTCTGCATATTGAGTGTAATCAGTTGCGAAAAATATCTTTCCGTCTTTTTGGAGAAGTTCGTAAAACAGCTGAACGCGCTCTGGGTTAATTAAGCGATGCTTATAGTGGCGGCGTTTAAACCAGGGGTCAGGAAATAATATATAGATTTCTTCCAAACTTTCTTTTTTGAAAAGATACGGAAGACAATACCGGGCATCTCCATGGATCGTAATCAAATTTGCAATCTGTTCTTCATTGAGTTTTTCTCCCACGCCTTGATAGCGGAGATTGCGAAGCTCAATGGCAATAAAAAGTTTTTGCGGATTTTGTTTGGCAAACCAGGTGATAAACTTTCCATTTCCCGGGCCAATTTCTAAAACCCATTTCTTCTGAATATCCCACACGGGTTCTTTGGGGTAAAATTGAAAGGGCTTTTGCCAATCTTTTGAGTCTTGTGGTAGAGTCATGGAAATTCTCAATTTAACAGGGTAAATTATTCCTAATTTCTTATGACCGAAAGCAACGATCAACTTTTAGATTTATTCACCGATTATCTTCGAATCGATAAAGGACTTTCTTCGAATACCTTAGTCGCCTATCAACACGATTTAAAAAATTTCCTCAATTTTCTTGAGGAGAAAAAACTTTCCTTCAATACCGTACGTCCCTTGGATATCACTGAATACTTAACTCAGCTTCAAGGAAAAAAAATATCCGTCCGCTCCCGACTACGCGCGCAAGTGAGTATTCGTCAACTCTATCGTTTTTTGCTCCAAGAGGAAAAACTCAAAGACAACCCTACCGACAAAGTCGATTTGCCTCATTTAGGTCGCAAGCTCCCTGAGCATTTGAGTTTAGAAGAAGTTGAGCGTTTATTGGCCGCTCCCGATGTTAAAACTCCTTTAGGGATTCGCGATCGTACGATGTTTGAACTTTTATATGCGACAGGTCTACGGGTTTCGGAATTGGTTGGGTTAAAGCTCGAACAAATTCATTTGACCGAAGGGTATCTGCTGGCTCACGGAAAGGGCTCGAAAGAACGTTTAGTTCCCATCGGAAAATCGGCAGTTGGCTGGCTTCGGACTTATTTAGAAAAAGCCCGAGAAAAAATTCTAAAGGGTAAAAATTTATCTCATCTTTTTATTTCGCAAAAAAGAACTCCGATTACTCGTCAACAATTTTGGATTTTACTTCAGCGGTACGGAAAACTTGCCCGCATCCAAAAACACTTTTCGCCCCACACACTTCGACATTCCTTTGCCACTCATTTACTTGCAGGGGGTGCTGATTTGCGTGTCGTTCAAACTTTGCTTGGACACGCCGATATTGCGACTACCCAAATTTATACGCATATCGATACCGCTCGTTTAAAAGAGGTGGTGAAGCTCCATCCCAGAGGGTAAGTAAATTGTCTCAATAAATTCCACGCTTTGTTGTACTAGATAGGCTTGACAGTCCTATTGGGCTTAGCGATAACCCCGTTATGAATAAACTGCTTGGGGGCGAGCTTTATTGCCCCTCTCTTTTTAATTATCAACGCCGTAAAACCCGTGAAGTGAAGGTAGGAGATGTTGGGATAGGGGGTAAGAACCCAATCCGTGTTCAATCGATGACGATTTCCGACACGCTGAATACCGAGGCGGTCGTGAAAGAAGCCATTGGTTTGATCGAAGCGGGGTGTGAAATTGTTCGCATTACAGCGCCCACGATTCATCACGCTGAAAATCTCAAAAATATTCGCGATCAACTCCGCGCAAAAGGGTATAAAACGCCTTTAGTCGCCGATATTCATTTTACCCCTCAGGCTGCGATGATTGCGGCGGAATACGTCGAAAAAGTTCGAATCAATCCCGGAAATTTTGCCGACCGGAAATTATTCAACGTGCGTGAATATACCGATAGCGAGTATGAAGCGGAGTTGAAGCGCATCGAAGAAAAATTTATTCCGTTGGTGCAAAAATGCAAAGAGCGCGGTGTGGCCATGCGCATTGGCACCAA
>CAYWGE010000314.1:0-2052 GCA_964457215.1 uncultured Pseudomonadota bacterium | reverse complement strand
ATTCGAAGTAACGAAAAGGGGAAATAAAGCCTCATTTCCTAATGGGCCGATAATACCGGTAACGAAATTTATAAAGAATGAATGATGAAACGCACCACATTGTGGCTAGGTTTTGCGGGGGAGCGTCTATATATGATGCGCCCTGCATTTCTCAAGCTCAGACTGTTGAAAAACCTCGTTTTCTGTCGTTGCGATGGTTTCGAAGAAACCAGAAGCAATCCATATACCGTCGATAACGTAAAGGTCACTTCGGGTCTAAAGACCCTCGTAATGTCAACAGCAGCTTGAGCTTGAAAAACTACGGGCACCTTTGCCTTTTAACCCCTATTTGCTTTAGGTTCACAATTATAATGATCCCCATAGGGATAAGCACCACCAGTTCCATCGTTACGACTACTAAAAAATCTGGCTTTATGTGAAAGCGCAGGGAGAATAAGAAACCGATAAAAAATACTTCCGGAAGAAAGACTATATTCTACTCTCATATTATTATTCGCCCCTTCATCCATACTGAAGATAGATTTAGAGGCAAATCCCTCTGCTGAGACAAAGCCAAAAAAGTTGTTATCTAATTGCGTTATTTTCAAGAGAGAATTTTTTGGATTAAGACTGACTTCAAAGTGAGTAAGTTCAATCGGTGAAGCTCCAAATTTCTGTGTTGTACAACGGTATTTTAAGATTCCATCTCCCGTTCCAGCAGATAAGCTAGTGCCAAGGTAGCTCCCAAACAATACTAACACCCATCCTAAAGTGCTCAAAAATTGCATCATTTTCTTTTTCCTCATGGTCCGGCATTCTTTTAATGTTGTTTAAAATCGTACCTATGCGCCAGGAAATTCAGCAACTTCAATAGAAGGCTCAGATAAGAAACCGCTCCTATGAAAAATGGGATCGTTTTTTAGTGCTATTGTCAGAATTTCGGCCCCCCCCCCAAAAAAACTGAACTGACACTTTCCTAAAAAATTGATATCGTAGTTAATGGTGGGTTAAGCCTCACACCCATGGTCTGATCGCCAAAATCCCACGGTCGAGAAAGTGGAAGGTAACCATCCTGGGCTATCGCCTTATGAGCACATCACTCAAGATCAGAAAAATCGAGTTCCAAGCACAGGAGAAATTGGTCGCCTGATTACGTTGCAGAAAATGCAAGAAGATTCATACTAAGAATCTAATCGTCTTTTTGGTTCCTAATCGTATTTTTTTCAATATTCTCGCTGATATTTCGTCGTAAATGGAAGGTGGATCGTCCGCCGCCCTTAAAAGGCGTGCCCATTACTGAGCGGGACATTTTCGATATTAAAGTTTACATTAGTACAACCACTTAACCACGCGGTTCCGTTAAGATTCCCTGTCAAAGATGCCTGGTCGTCTTTAATCTCAATTTTCAAAGAGTAGGTGTAAGATAAAGGGCCCGGCTGGGTTTTAGTGAAATCCAGGTTGCTAGTCGTCGCCGTTTGCATATGTCCGGTGTTGTCAGAAAAGTTGCAACCAGAGCGGTCGGAGCCCCCTAGACCGCTCTTAAGCCATGCGCAGCTAACCCCGTATTTGAAAGATTTTAATTCGGGCTCGGTAGTTCCACCCATACTAACGGTGGGTAGAGTTCGAGAGCCGTTCGGCATATACGCGTCTTTGCGCCAGCTCGGCTGGCTCGCATTGTACGTAGCCCAACCTGTTAATCCTGCCTCAGTAGAGGGCATCATTTGCTCAAGTTGCTCGTTTTGCAAAGTGACAGTGACTTCCGTCGATTTACTGCCCACACTTAAGAGATTGATGGTTGTTTCGCCATGGCTGAGTAGGCTGCCGCTTCCGCAGGAGGCCACACTATAAAAGTTTCTATGAGTAAAAGGCCCGAAGTATACAATCCGCCCTGAAGCAATAGAAGTGAGCCCTAAAACCAAGATCCCCATCCCTATTTTTTTCATCGAATTAATTATACCATGCCCTCCATGCCTAACCTTATTGACCTAACCCAATAGACGATGAGGAACCACAAAGGCCCATTTCCTAATGGGCCGATAATATCGGTAACCAAATTTATAACGAATAAATAAT
>CAYWGE010000313.1:0-2055 GCA_964457215.1 uncultured Pseudomonadota bacterium | reverse complement strand
ATGATGGGCACGACACCGGCATTTATTCTTATGAGCATCTTCGCAAGATTTGCCCCTGTCCGGAGTGTCAAACCCCCGCACTCAAAGGTTCACAATCTGGACTCTAAAGGGTGAACTTGAGTGATCCAGGCCTGGCTGAAGATCCTCTCGGACCGTTATGAAAAGCAGTCCTGGTCGTAAAAACGCTTTGAGCCCAGTTTTACCAAGATATTCACGGTAAAGGCCCTAAAGTCCATTCTTGTAGTCTATAAACCTTTCTTTTCCCTATCTTTACGCTTTCTCCTGTGCCAGGGTGTCGCCCATGACCGAGGCCGGGGACCCTTTAGGGTGGCCGACCGAATGGTTGGAAACGAGAGTCGTAAACCATGCAAAACTCTAGCTTAGAACAAAATTCTGATTTCGATAATCTTGGTATTTCGCTGCAAGTGCTTCAAATCTTGCAGAAGATGAAGATTGTCACCCCCACTCCTATTCAACACAAATCGATTCCGGCAGCGATCGAAGGAAAAGATGTATTGGGAATCGCGCAAACGGGTACTGGAAAAACTTTAGCGTTTGGAATTCCGCTCGTTGAACGCTTGAACCATACCAAAGGCAAGGCCTTGGTTTTACTGCCCACCCGAGAATTGGCGCTGCAAGCGGCAGAGACTTTTCACCGCATTGGACATGCCTTTCAATTAAAATGCGCTGTCTTGATTGGTGGCGAATCGATGTATGGGCAAATTCAAGAGTTAAGACGTAATCCTCGTATTATTATCGCAACCCCGGGGCGCTTGATCGATCATTTGCAAGAAAGACGCGTGCAATTAAACGATATTAAAGTCTTAGTTTTAGATGAAGCCGACCGCATGCTCGATATGGGTTTTGCTCCTCAACTTAATCAAATCTTGAAAACTGTGCCGAAAGAACGACAAACCCTTCTTTTTTCTGCCACCATGCCGCCCTCCATTTTAAAAATGGCGAGCACTTATATGACCTTGCCTTTACGGGTTGAAGTAGCGCCAGCGGGTTCTACCTTGGCGGGCATTGAACAAGAGATTTTTATTATTCCCCAAGAATCGAAGTTGTCTCTTTTAGAAAAGCTTTTGCAAGAATACAAAGGCACGGTTTTAGTTTTTTCGCGCACCAAATATGGCGCCAAGAAAATCGCCCACATTTTAAAAGTGATGGGACACCGTTCCTCTGAAATTCATTCCGATCGCAGCCAATCGCAGCGGCGCGAGTCGCTCGCGGGCTTTAAGTCGGGTAAATACCGCGTGCTTGTGGCTACCGATATTGCCGCCCGTGGAATTGATGTAAACAATATCGAATTGGTGGTGAATTTTGATCTGCCTGATAATTCCGAAGATTATGTGCATCGCATTGGCAGAACTGGAAGGGCTGGAAAAAAAGGAAAAGCCGTTTCTTTTGTGACTCCTCAACAAAAATACGAAATTCGCGTCATTGAAAAGCTAATTCGAAAAACCATCACGGTTTCAAAGTTACCGGAATTAGACCTCAAGAAAACCCCGATGCCCAAAGCCGATCCTCGCGAGAAAAGTGAAGTGACGGTCAGACCCCGCTCTCCGCATGCACCCCGAGGCGGTCGTCGCGAAGAGTCGCGGTTTAAAGATCGTTGGCGAAACCGAGGCTCTGCCCGAGGACGCTCTTCTTCCACTAATTCTCGATTCTCTTCCTAATAACCAATATTTGCTTGCGGGTTTAGGGCACGAGTCCAGAGGGCGATCATTTGGTCGATTTCGGTAATTTGATTTCTTACCCTCTCTCTTGCAGAAGCTCCAAAATCATGACCTTCGCGTGCTTGGGCAAGTTCGCCTTCAATACGCGTGATTGCTTGGGTGTATATAGGAATCATGCGTTCATGGTGTTGAACATTTGATGATTCATGTGGAATCTCAAGTTCTAGATCAGTTTTTTCTTGATTGGCATTCTGCAGCTGGTCTTCTGCTTGGCTCTTTTGCCAACGAAGGGGCACATAGATGTCTGGCCTATAAAAAGGGGCTGCATCAATCTGACGTTCTAGAGTGCTAATTTGTGAGGGAAGTCTTGTAATAG
>CAYWGE010000312.1:0-2083 GCA_964457215.1 uncultured Pseudomonadota bacterium | reverse complement strand
TTGAATAAAGCCGGCGATATCTTCTAGGGTTACATAGCAGCTATTTTCGGTATCGTAGAGCTTACGATTTTGATAGCGCTTCACAAGACGTGGTTTTTTATCTTTCTCCATAAATTCTATCTTACCTTAAGGTTGAACGCGACGGGGAGTTTTTCTTTTCGACCGAATTTGTGTGATATTGGCTGTGACGACTTGTTCTTCGTTTTTTTCTGCTTTTTCGGGTTCTGTTTTTTCCACTAAATCATTCAAAAAGTCATTTGATTTTCGAAATGTCGAGGTAATCCAGGGATAACGTTTGCCTAGATCGAGATCGTCCACCACAGAAGCTAAAGTACTCGAAATGGATTTTGTTGCTAAAAGAGTCTCGTGAGCTGCCCGCTGCAAATGCTCTTTGCTTTGCCCCGCGCCTTTGAGCAGAGATAAGAAAAAAACAAGTGAAGTAGGATGTTGGGATTTCATAATTTTTTTGAGTCATCCTCATGGGAGTTTTCTTCAGAATCATCCCCATGAATACTTTTTTTGAAGTTACGAATTCCTTTCCCTAAACCTGAGCCGATTTCAGGAAGTCTTCCCACTCCAAAAACAATCAACACAACTACTAAAATAAGAATAAGTTCCCAGGTGCCTAACCCGCCAATGCCTAATAACAGATGGTTCATAAGTTATATTCCTTACTTAAGGGGTAGCAGTGTGAACAAAATTTGTCTAGATTAAAAAAGTTTAATGCTTCCCACTGAGTAAATTAGGCTGAGAGGGGTCGGGGTCTTTCCAATGGAAGTAAATGAGAATGAAAGCCACGGCGGTGATGGGTAAGAGAAAAAAGGACCAAAAACCTAATAAAATTGCGGAGGGGTAATAAAGAGTAGTGAGAAGAAAGAGGGGCCAGAGGTAGGCGATGGGCACTAAGGCCTTTTGAAATTGAAGGGTGATTCCAGGTCCGGCTGCATTTTTGGGATACCAGGGGTAGATTTTTACAAAATAGGCAAATCCCACTTGAAGTAGAAAAACAGAAGCCAAAATAGTTTGAAGATTTGATAGCCGCTGAAAAGCCCCTTGATAAAAAAGAAGAATCGTTCCTACAAAAGAGGCGAAAAATAAGCTTTTCATAATTACACTATCGCGATGGAAAAATAATCGAAGCATAAATTTTAACGTAAAACTCGCTTAAGTTTTACTAATCAATCATGTTTTTACCACAACTTCAACCCTTGCCTTGGGCAGGTGGCCCTCTTGCTTATGCCGCTGGTCTCGAACAAAAAGTGAGTCGTCTTTTTTGTTTTTATTCGGGAGCTCCTGGCCGGTTTTCTTATGTCGGGTTTAATCCTCAAGTGCAAATAGAAATTTATCCAGAGTTCCAAAAGGTTTTGAAGCAAGGTGAATCCCAAGAGTTCAGAAAAAACCCTTTTGATCTTTTGAAAAAATACACACCTTATGCGTGCGCAGAAATTCCTTCGCCGTATTTTAAGGGAGGATGGTTAGGGTTTTTATCCTACGAAATGGCGCCGTTTGCAGACCCATCCTTTAGTGTGAAGGACGTAGCTTCTGAGACTTTACTGGGGTGGTGGGCTTACTATGATTCAATTTTGGTTTTTGATCATGTTGAAAAACAAGCTTATTTAAGTTCTTTGGGGAATGCGCAGAGTTTTCAAGAAACGAAACGTTGCGTTGAAAATCTTTCGGTTTTTTCGCGACCGATTCCTTCTTCTGTTTTCAAAACTTCTCGAGCCCTTCAAAGTTTTGAAAGCTATAGCGAAGCGATTCAAAAAATTCTAAATTATCTTCGAGCAGGAGATTGTTATCAGGTGAATTATACTCAAGCCTTTGAAGTGGAGCTTTTGCCGGAGATTTCTCCCTTTACTTGTTTTAATCACCTCGCTGAAAAGCATCCCGCTCCTTTTTCTGCATTCTTGGATGCTGGGGAAAAACAAATTCTTTCATTTTCTCCAGAAGAATTCATTAGCCTCAAAAATCGCGAAGTTCTTACACGCCCCATCAAGGGAAGTCGGCGTCGGGTTCAAGACCAAAAAGAAGATGAAAAAAATATTCAGGAGCTTTTAAATTCTCCCAAAGATCACGCCGAGCT
>CAYWGE010000311.1:0-2114 GCA_964457215.1 uncultured Pseudomonadota bacterium | reverse complement strand
AAAATATACAGGCATTTTTTTTGCCATTTCCAGAAGCTCTTCCGGCAATTTTTCGTTATCTACCGGCCAATACCCTTTTATTGTTATGTTCTTCTTCCCCAGAAAATAAATTTCGTAGGACGATGGTAATAGACCAAATGTTCCTTGAGTCGCTACGAATACCGGCCCGTTCTTAGCCTGATCCTCAAAAAATTTGGAACTTTCCGCGATTCCGCCACCCGCCGGCCATCCGTTAATATATTGCTCCAGGTCAAGACGGGGAATAGGAGCTTTCGGAAAATTGAAAAGGATTGAGTAATCCATATATAGAGGGACTGCAAAAGCACCGATTATAATTATTGCTCTTATCCATATTTTTTTAAATTTCGATAGTAACGATACAATTGAAAGAGCAACAAGAGGTATGAGCGGCATAACCATAAAAAATACATATCTGGGATATAACGTTTTACCAAAGACACAAAGTCCCAAAAAAGGAAGAATAAACCATAATAATAGAACTATCTTTTCTTTCAAAAATTTCTTCTCAACAAAAAAAGCATAAAGCGCCAAAAGAATAAATGGCAGAGTGAAATAAATATAAAACCAATTAAACAAACCGTTAAAATTGCCTGAGAAGTTATGTATTTTGTCGACAAACCTGAATTTCATCCACTCACTGACAGGATAGACGAAAATTGAATTCTTCTCCTCAATGATATGAAAGAATGGTGAAAGTCTTAGGATCGAATACATGCCGTACGCAATACATGCCGCAACCCCGGCATAGACAATAAATTTAAGCGTCCGGTTTTTCATGCTTTTCTTAGCTCCCTCCATAAGAAGCAAAAGAAACGGCATCAGATATATCGACAAAAACCCTATGGATTTCGTAAGAACTGCCCCTCCGAGAACAAACCCCAATACCAAGGAGTGATCAAATCTTAAAGTCCTGACAAGCCGAATCTGAAAATATAAGGCCCATACAAAAAAAGCAGCTACCAAACTTTCATATATTGCAAGCCTGTCATAAACAAGTGAGAACGGGAACAACACAACAATCGATGAAGCGACGAGACCAACAATCCGTGCCTTTTTATTTAGTTGTCCAAAAATTTCCAGACTCAAAAAATACAAACCAACAACTGTCAAAAAACCTGCGCCTACCGAAACGAGTCTGCCCGAAAGAAGCGGGTCATCGATAATTTTCATGACTATCATGTCCAGCCAAACAAAAGAAGGTTGCTTGCCGTCAGTTAAAGATATAAATCTCCAATTCGAATCAAATCTCGCGATTTGTGCCCACCGCGTATAGATCGCCTCGTCCGTAAATATAGGGACGGACAGAATTGTTGCAAGTCTGCTTGCCAGAAAAATGACAATTAATATTGGGAACGCAATAAGTTCAGGCAAAAGCTTCTTTATATATTTCATTTGTATATTGTAACAAAAAGTTACTTTTTTACCTTTCTCCAGAAAGGTAAAAAGCCGACCACTAAAAACAGGGAAAGAATTGTGGCGCCAAGAACTAGGTTATTTAAAAATGTCGGAATTGGTTCGTTCCACGACCCCTCGTGTAAATAAGGTATGTAATATATGATGTTGGTAATAGAAAAAATGAAAAGTGGATAACGGACAATTTGTTTTTCAATCATAAGCACTGCGAAAGGCACCACGTACAATAAATACCAAGGCTGGAAATTTGTCCGAAGTGCTGCCAAAATAACGCCTACAATCATCAAAATAATTGATAAACCGATGAAATATTTTGTTTTTGATAGGCCAAGAAGAATAAAATAACCGATGATAAAAAGCGCTGTTACAAATTTTATACCGATAGATAAAACGTAAAGAACACTCCCCTTCACCCTTTCTTTTCTCAAAATATAGTACGTACCAAGCATCGCCATGCCCATCATAACTATATCGTTATGGGCAGAAACCAGACTTTCTGTAAACACAAAAGGATTAAGCGCAAAGGCTGCAATAGGCAGAAGCGTATTTTTCAATTTAAGAATATGCGCAATCTTTCCGATGGACCATGCTGTTATCAAGAAAAACCCCGCCATCAAGAACTTGAACAGGAAAAAAGTAAGAAGAAAGAAGTTGTTGCCGATAAATGTTAACGGCACTGT
>CAYWGE010000310.1:1838-2118 GCA_964457215.1 uncultured Pseudomonadota bacterium | reverse complement strand
TTGGACAAAAAGTTCTAGAAAAATCTTCCCTCCCACAAGTCCGGTTAAATTCCCACTCACTGTGAATCCTTCTTCGCTGGAGCACGTCACTGTCACGTTTGTAATGTTGGTATTGCCGATGGTTCCACTTCCGTCTCCTACAGTACAGGTTTGTCCAGCAGGCTGGGTCAAGACGCTAACAGAATAAGCATTGCCCGTGGTTAAAGGAGTTGAAAAAGTAAAACTCCCCTCACTACTCGCCGCCAAATTGTCTCCTAAATTATTCTGCAAGACGATATCA
>CAYWGE010000310.1:0-1810 GCA_964457215.1 uncultured Pseudomonadota bacterium | reverse complement strand
CTCTAACCCCACGATTGTTCCACCGACTGTATAATTTCCGTTGGGTAAGGTTCCGCTATTACAGGCCCACCCAAAACCAAAACTTGCTGCTAAAACCAGTAAGGCAAAAAGGAGAGTTTTTTGTATGTTTTTCATAAATGCCCCATGATAAGTGTGATGATGATTAATTATTATATGACAATAAAAACGGAATGACTATAGGATAGATCTGGAGCAAGTGAGAGAACTGTTAAGATTTGGGAATAAAAGTTAAAACCCGCTAAAAAGATTTAAAGATTCTTTCTTAATATTCTAAGAAATGCCGGACACTCGTAACTACAACCCCTCTTTTGAAATGCAGAGCCCCATACAATAAGAAAGCAGTTTGATTGTGTAAGATTTGTTGCCACCACTTTGCGGGCACGAATTCGGGCACAACCACCGTAATTAAAAGATTCGGATCTTGCGCTTGAAGCTCATCAATATAATGCACCAAAGGTTCGAGAACCGAACGATAAGGGGAAGGTAGGGCAATTAAGGGCACGTTTACTTTCCACTCTCTCCAAATATCTTGAAGCTTCAGGGTACGCTGCGGATCGAGCTCTACATAAATAGCACGCACATCTTTTGAAATAGACTCGGCATAATTAATGGCCTGCATAGTGCCGCGTTGGAAAGTTGAAACCGGAATCAAAACACAATGATGTTTGGGAGCTTCAATAGAGAATCCACGCGGAGAAAGTTGGCAAACAATAGAATCGTAATGTTTGCGAATCAGTAAAAACATTAAGATCAATACGGGGATAACTCCAATCACCATCCAGGCGCCGTGAGTGAATTTGCTCACAGCAATCACAATGGTGGCAACTCCCGTTGTGCTCGCCCCCACTCCGTTAAGCAACGCACGAGGCATCCACGCTTTGGTGCGAAGCTTAAACCAATGCACTACCATTCCCGCTTGAGAGAGCGTAAAAGAAATAAACACACCCACGGCATACAAAGGAATTAAGGCATGCACTTGGGCGTTAAATAAAATTACCAAGCCTCCCGCACAAATTCCCAAAAGAATGATCCCATTGGAAAAAGCCAGACGATCTCCCAAGCTCGCCAATTGACGAGGTAAAAATCCGTCTCGAGCAATGAGTGAAGAGAGGCGAGGAAAGTCTGAAAAGCTTGTATTGGCCGCCAAAAATAAAATGAGAGCCGTTGAAGCTTGCACCATATAATAAAACAAACCATCCCCAAAAATATGGTGGGCTAATTGACTCACTACTGTTTCCATTTCATGAGGAACAATATGATAAAATCTTGCGAGCTCCGTAATTCCTAAAAACAAAACCAGCAAAATTACTCCCATACTTACCAGTGTAATAATCGCATTGCGAGATTCGGGGGCTTTAAAAGCAGGAACTCCATTCGAAATAGCTTCAACCCCCGTGAGAGCCGCGCACCCCGAAGAAAAGGCACGTAAAAGTAGAATGGCCGTTACTGCCTGTAAAGAAGAAGTAGGAGCAGCAAACGGATGAACCGCCGGATGTGGCGGAATCCCAAAAAAATATTTAAAAAACCCTACACCAATCAGAAGCAAAAAGCTGGCTACAAAAAAATAAGTAGGAAAAGCAAAAATAGTGCCTGATTCTTTCACACCCCTTAAATTCATGAGGGTCACAAAGAAAATACAAATCAAACAAAGCCAAACTCGATAAGGATAAAGTTCCGGAACAGCGGAAGTGATCGCAGCAACTCCCGAAGCAGCGCTCACTGCTACCGTTAGAACATAATCGGTCATTAGCGAAGCACCCGCGACCAACCCCGGGAATTTGCCTAAATT
>CAYWGE010000309.1:0-2125 GCA_964457215.1 uncultured Pseudomonadota bacterium | reverse complement strand
CGGCTCTCATTTGGGTGGGAAATGAACCGTTCGAAAATCAACATTATTCCTATCAAGAACTCCACGATGAAGTTTGCCAATTAGCCAATACCTTAAAAATAATGGGAGTTAAAAAAGGGGACCGGGTCGCTATTTATATGGGGATGGTACCTGAACTTGCGATGAGTTTATTGGCTTGCGCCCGCATTGGCGCGATTCACAACGTGATCTTTGGAGGTTTTTCAGCGGAATCGCTCAAAGAAAGAATCTTAGATTGCAGTGCCAAATTTCTTATCACCGCCGATGGTTTGTATCGCGGCACAAAGATTGTGCCTTTAAAATCGGTAGTCGACCATGCCTTAGAAGCTTGTGAAAAAGAAAACCATACCATTCAAAAATGTTTAGTGTTGCAAAGAACCGGCGAAAAAACTTCTATGCAAGAGGAGAGAGATCTCTGGTGGCATGAAGTGGTTCCCCTACAAGCAAATAACTGTGAAGCTTCTCCTATGGAGGCCGAGGATCCCCTCTTTCTTTTATACACCAGCGGATCTACGGGAAAGCCCAAAGGGGTACTGCATAGTACCGCAGGCTATATGGTGTATGTGGCCACTACTTTTAAATACGTTTTTAATTACCAACCAGGGGATGTATTTTGGTGCACCGCCGATATTGGCTGGGTGACAGGCCACAGCTATTTAGTCTACGGCCCTTTACTCAATGCGGCGACGACTCTCATGTTTGAAGGAGTACCCAATTATCCTAACCCCGATCGTTTCTGGGAAATCATCGAAAAATATAAAGTGAATACTTTTTACACTGCACCCACCGCCTTACGCGCCCTCATGCGTGAAGGAAATAGCTGGATCGAAAAACACGATCTCTCGAGCTTAAAACTTTTAGGCACGGTGGGAGAGCCGATCAACCCCAAAGCCTGGACTTGGTATTACGAAGTAGTGGGAAAAGAACGTTGCCCGGTGGTGGACACTTGGTGGCAAACCGAAACGGGTGGAATCATGGTTACGTGTCTACCGGGTGTAATGCCCTTAAAACCTGGCTCTGCCGGCCTTCCTTTTTTTGGAGTGAAGTCTCAAGTAATTCGAGATGACGGCACAGAGTGCAAAGTCAATGAAGGAGGCAATTTCGTTCTCTCCCAAGCGTGGCCTGCCATTACCCGTGGCGTTTGGGGACAACCCGAGCGCGTTCAAGAAACCTATTTTAGTAAATTCCCTCATTTCTATTTTGCGGGCGATGGCGCTCGTAAAGATGACGACGGATACATTTGGTTTTTAGGCCGGGTGGATGATGTGCTGAATGTTTCTGGCCACCGGATTGGCACTGCTGAGCTTGAAAGTGCTTTGGTCAAACACCCAGCTGTTGCAGAGGCTGCTGTCGTGGGTTTTCCCCATGAAATAAAAGGTCAGGGAATTTTTGCGTTTGTGACCTTAAAAAAAGACGTAGGGGTGCCGCTTGCTGCACCCGAAAATGGGATACATCAAAAAGGGGCGCAGCAAGCAGCGCCCCTACAAAACATTGAATCTCAATTAATCCAGCACATTGCCCAAGAAATCGGCGCCATTGCCAAACCCGATAAATTAATTTTGACTTCTGCCCTCCCTAAAACACGTTCAGGAAAAATCATGCGACGGATTTTAAGAAAAATTGCCGAAGGAGATATTGAAAATTTAGGAGACACTTCTACACTCGCCGATCCGAGCATCGTGGAGGAATTAGTAAAGAAATCCCACACCGATAATGCTCCTTGACAATCCACTCCCTCGATTGCATAATTTACCTTTATAAAGGTAAATTATGCAAGTTAATGAAATTAATAGAATAATTCATCAAATGAACCCCTGGTGGGCCTTTAATACAGGGACTTATACTTATTTACCTTCTGGTTTGCATAGAATTCAATTCGAGGAGTTGCGAAGCTCCATACAACATCCTGAAAAAGCTCATATTTTGGTAGGCCCTCGACGCGTCGGAAAAACTACTCTTTTGAAGCAACTCATTTCAAACCTTCTGTATACAAAAAAAATAAATCCAAAAAGAATCTTATATGCTTCCTTCGATCACCCTCTTCTATTGCTAGAAGATTTTTTGCCTTTTGATAAATAATGCTTTAAAGCAAGGCTTAAATGTTGAT
>CAYWGE010000308.1:0-2128 GCA_964457215.1 uncultured Pseudomonadota bacterium | reverse complement strand
GAAGAAAAAACAAAGTCGGAACCCAAACCCCTTAAAACAGAAAATGCTGCTTCTACTCCCAGTGCTTCGGAGAGTAAATCGGCGGATACCTCAACCAAAGTAGAGAAAAAAGAGAAGAAGGAAACTGCAAAGGCAAAAGATTAACGGAATCGACGCAGATCCAAACGCCAACCTACTCCACCCTCTACATTAAATGTATTGTCAAGAATGCTGTAAAGAGTGGGACCTCCCCCATATAAATAAACACCGGATAATACCGACCGAGGACCCATCATTCGCATCAACGGATAAATTTCTACACTCGCTCCCGCTCCTAAAAGGGGGTGGACATCACCATATCTACCAAAAGAAAGGCCTCCACTCGCATAGGCACGCAAATTTATAAAATCAATCGGGGCATAGCCCAAAGAAGCAAATACTTGAGCACCTGTTTCTGCTGTGTCTGGAAAATATTGACCAGCGAGACCAACTCCATATCCCCATCCCTCCCGATGCAAAGAAAAAGAGTCACGCCTAAATTCCAGCTGGCCTGCAAGCCCAAACTCCTTTCCATGGGCAAGAAAACCTCCTCGTAAGGCAAAACTATGGCGTGGACTAAAATGCAGAGAATCATTTTCAACCGGCTCGCGTAAATTTGCCAAAAAAGCCTGGGGATTGAGTCCATGTCTTGCAAAAAATGCAGCCATTCGATCGCGACGCCAAGCTTGAGGAGTATTAGAAGGTGGTTCTTGATGAGATAATTTAGCTCTAAAATGTTCCCCCACCCATTGGGCAAAAAACTCTTCTATATTTCTTCGTGAGTAATCGGGATGCCATGAAACATCAGGAATCAAATCAGGAATGTAGCCATGCGAATTCATCAAATATTCTGACTGCCGGTAAAGACTAATCACACCAGGGTCTCTAATATGATCTAACAAACAATGATGAAAAGCATGCGCGAGCTCATGAAAAAACATATGTGCAAATTCACTCCGAAAAAAAGGCACGATACTGTCTGCAGAAAAATCAGGAACAGGAATCGCATCTGCCACGTAATTCCGAGAAGGATCATATCTTCCGGGCGAATCTCCTCCTTCTGGATGGGCACTCGGGATATCCGTCCTATTAAAAATATTCCTCCAACTTTCAAAATTTGTATCTGCAAAATAAAAAGCGATGTCTCTGCGCGATGAATGCACCAAGCGTTGCAAATCGCGAGGTGTTAAAAATACTTTCAGGGATTCGAACAAACTTAAAACAGCCCTCTTATAATAAGGCCAGGGAACCATTGCTCCTCGTGCTACAAATATGGGGATTGCATACCGAAACCCCGGCACCACGACATCATGACGTTCCCATTCTCTCAAATTAGGGGGAGAAGCCGGATGTAAAGTTTGAACGTGGGCGCCGGGCCCTAAATGATAATCCTGCATTCTCTCCTCCCAAGCAGGATCTGCACGAAGATAAGCTCTCACTCCTTCTACAGCTGCCGACGGAGCAAGATGCCCGGCGTAAAAAGTAATGAGAGAGTTAATTGCTGCTCTCTCTGAAAGGCGTAAACCTTGTCGATAAGTGGATTGTCTGATGATTGGCTCCGCAACTTCCGTCAAATAACGATCTTCATTCCAATGCTCCGCCACCGCTTGCTCACCCAAGCGAACCGCCGTTTGATAAAGCCCTCTTTCATTTTCGGAGTAAGAGTTGCCCGACGAAAAACAGGCAGAAGCATTTTGAGTTCGTTCAAAGCAAGATACTACCTGGCGAACTTCTGCCGCTTCCGCACGGTTTTCCTGAACGAGGGAACTTACATAATCTCGCCTCAAAGAAGCGTCAGAAAAGGTTTCGAGAGCCAAGTAAAGCCGATGTCGTAAATCCGTATTCACTCTTAAGTTATCGGCTTAAAAGGAGAAAAGTTGCCCTCTTTTCGCTCAGATTGGGACTGAAAAACTTGAATAAAAAAGTATAAAGAAGATCAAACAAGCCAACCAATTGCGGCTTCACATTGCCACTCACCGTTTAAAGGTTGATAAGTATTGGGCCCTCCCGCATACAAATAAAAACTTCGGAATAGTTTCAGAAGCTAAAAAGAGGCGATGTTGGAGATCTGCATTCATCAAGGATTTATCGGCAAAATTGCTTAAAAGTT
>CAYWGE010000307.1:0-2134 GCA_964457215.1 uncultured Pseudomonadota bacterium | reverse complement strand
CCCGATGAACTGTTGGAGGCAATCGTGACGTTATTTACATTGACATCCATAAAATCGAAGAGGGCAATTGCTGCTCCACTGCCAAGCGAGACCGTGTTTTGATAGAAAGTAACATTGTCTAAATTTAAGGTAGGATTTCCTCCATTGCCCGCAGAAACATACATGCCTGCACCATCGTCTTGGGACGTATTGGAGCTAATGGTGGTATTTGAAATATTGAAGGTAGATTTGATGCAGTCGTGCAAGACTAGTCCTGCGCCTTTTGAGCTTGTGGCATTATCATGAATCCAAACATTTGAGAGAGCAAGATTCATAGAACCGAAGGTGAAGCTGTCGCAGGTGAAGCGAATACCTCCGCCATCATTGCTGCTTCCATTTTGAATGGCGAGGTTCGAAATACTCATCGTGGGCGCCAGGGCATCGGGTAAATTACTCGTAAAGCTCATGACAGCGACGGAGCTAGTTCCATCGAGCACTGTGCTGCCAGCACCTGCTCCGATAAAACTGAGAGATTTATTCGAGACGGTAATACTATTGGCACTCGTATAAGTTCCTGCTGCGATATTAATCGTATCTCCACTACTACTTTTACCCACTGCCCCTTGAACCGTTAAACACGGGCTACCTAGAGATAAACAATCGTTCGCGTTATCTCCTGTGGTTGAAACATAATAATCGGTTGCCCAGCTTGCGGGAGAGGATGAGAAGAAGAGAACGAATAAAAAGGAAAAGAAGAAAAATTTGAAGTTAAAGAAGGTTTGGTTAGATCTATTCATAGTTGCCCCTTTGGTGACAAGCCAGCCTCCCCCTCTTCGTTTTTAGGCTTGGATGTATTCTAATTATAGAGGCAAAAGGGCACAGGTGGGAACTAGGCGTGTTTAGGCAACTCTAACAAGTCTTCTACTTTTTCCACTTAATCGAGCATCCCATCGAGGGGATTTGAACGGCAGAAGGATTTTGAGCAGCTAGTAATTCTTCAATCGCGAGTTTTAAATCTTGCTTACTTACTTTCGAGGCGTCTTTCCAGCTATCATCTAAGCGGCCGTGGTAGGCGAGTTTGCGATTTTGATCGAAAACGTAAATATCCGGAGTACAAACGGCTTTATAGGCCCTAGCCACATCTTGAGATTCATCCACTAAATAAGGAAAGCCATAATTTTTTTCTTCAGCGCGTTTTTTAAGGTTTGCCGGGCTATCTTCGGGGTAATCATTTCCGTCATTGGCGCAAATTCCTAAAAGTTGAACGGACTTTCCTTCGAAATCTTTGCGAAGTTGCACCAAGCGATCTTCAATGGCTTGCACATAAGGACAATGCACACAGATAAACATCACGACTAATACTTTTTTATCGGCGAAAGAAGAAAGGGAATAATTTTTTCCGGTGATGGCGCAAGGTAAATTAAAATCAGGAGCAGGGCTGCCTAAAGGGATATTGTCGGAATTTAAGAGGACCATGGTGTTTTCCTTTTTTGTAGGGGCGCTCCTTGGCGCGCCCATTTAAATAGGGCACAGCAAGCAGTGCCCCTACAGGTTGATTAGGATCAAATTTAGTATTTCTTTCTTTTTGTTTCAATCAAGATTCGGATGATCGCTCTTACTTTTTGGAGGGCATTTCCACCAAAATCACGGCAAAGTTTTTTCAGCGTGTTGTAGAGGGTTTTGTCGTAACCAAACCACCAGAAATCTTGAATGAAGGGAAGCATGTTTTCGTGAATGTGCTGAATGTGCACTAACTCGTGCAAGCCTTCAATGCCATGGGTTCGCCCAAATCCACTTTCTTTAATACCGCCCCAGGGGGTTTGAGAAAGTGCATAGGTGTAGGTGCATTCATTAATATTAACGGTACCGGCACGCACCTTCGAAGCGATTGCCCGAGCGCGCTTAAAATTTTTACTCCAAACAGAGGCGGTGAGACCATAATGCGAATCGTTGGCGAGCTTAATGGCTTCTTCATCCGTTTTGAAAGTCATAATGGGAAGCACGGGGCCGAAGGTTTCTTCTTTGACGCATTCAAAGCTATGATCGACCGCCGTAATAACTGTAGGTTCAAAAAAGAATCCCGGATATTTTGCATTACGTTTTCCGCCAATTAAAATACTCGCTCCGCGTTTGCGGGCTTCTTCGACTTGTTGCT
>CAYWGE010000306.1:0-2135 GCA_964457215.1 uncultured Pseudomonadota bacterium | reverse complement strand
CTTTCTCAAGGAGTTCGGTACACAATTCAAAATCTAAACAGAAATCCTATTCAGCTGACAGCTCCCCCCAATCCTAAAAAAGCCTAGGAATACAGTCACCACCCCCCTAAAAACCTCACTTTTTAGCGGTAAAACTCCTTAAAATCTGTTAAGATGCGCTTAGACCTGCAAGCTCTATTAAACCTGAATTTGCTGGCTTCATTTTTGCTTATTAATTCAGAATGAATATGTTCAAAACCCTTTTTAAAATCTTTGTAATCTTGATGCTATTCAGTGGAGCTTATTCTGCTCAAGCCTCTCTTTCGTTGAAAGCTGAAAAGTCAAAAGTCTTAGAAATCTGGGGACAAGAAATTCATTACCGGCTTGTCTTAAAAAACGATGTGAATGCAAGCCATGATGGAGAAGCTTATACGCGCATGCAAGAAGGAGAGAAAATCTCTTACGTAATTTTAAACCCCATTCTGCTCGAAAAAGAAGCACGCAAGCTCTTTGAACGCTTTCAAAGAAATGAAAACTCTTTTATTTCTTCTTCGGCCGAAGAGATGAAAACCTTAGAAACTCAACTCTTAAATTTAAATCTTAAAAACCAAAACACCCTCAACCCTACTTTAATTCGAAGGCTTAAGAAACACTTTGAAGTGCTCGCCTGGCAAAGCCTTTATCAGAGCTCGCTTAAAGAGGCCAAAGAGATTGGCTTTGCAAAAGAACTATTCGTACAAGGATTCATCCAAACCCGCATTCACACACTCGAGCATCACGAAGCAGCCCATCTCTATGATACGCAAAACGCAAAGGCAGAAGAACTAGACTCACCTCAGTTCAGACGTTTCACTGAAATGAATGCTTTTTATGCAGAGCTCCGTTATGGAGAAAATCCTTACGATGTAATTGCGCAAGCCTTAACGGGTCTTTTGGATGAATTTGAACAAAGAAAAAACGTAGATTACAGCACCGCAAAATTGCTATCGGTTTTAGATGGAATGCGAAATCATTCTTTCTTAAAGAAAAGTTTTCAAAGCACTTTTGAGAGGCTCGCGAAAATCAATACTGCTGATTACAAAAAATTGGGGCAACAACTCTTCCAAAACAACCATTTTAGCTCTTAATTCAAATTAAAAAATTAAATCTTTTAATCACTCTTAAACTTCTCTTTTCAAATCTTAAATTCTCGCACAATCTTACCTAGAGCGTTCTTGCTCATCCCTTCAAAGAGACTTAAAATAATCAAATATCAATTCAGATATTAATTTTAAGGAGGGTGTATGAAACGTATTCGTATTTTCCTTTCAGTGCTTGCTGTGGGAGTTCTTTTAAGTGCTTCCGCAATCGCCGGCAATAACTCCACTCAATCTAATTCGAATCAAAACCAGAATCAAAATCAAAACCAAAACCAGAACCAAAACCAACAAAACCAGAGTTTTGAACACAAAAGCCAAATTCAACGCGAACAAAACCAAAACACGGACCAAAATAACGGCCCTGCAAATCCCAATAATCCTATTCAAAAATTTGAACAGCGTTATTGGAACCCCAATACTTTATAAGAATTGTGGCTTTTATAATTTTCTGAACGATAAAAATTTATATAACTTTTGACTCCACCCCCCTGATTCTCTATTTTAGATTTTTTAACCTCATCAGGGGGATTTATGAAAATTTATCTCATCAACCCGCGCTTTCCCGATACTTTTTGGGGATTTCGTCATGTCAATAATTACGGCTATCGTTATGCGATGGCTCCCCTTTCCCTCCCTACAGTTGCCGCTTTAATCCCCAGCGATATCGAAGTCGAAATTTGTGACGCCAATATCGAAGAGATTAATTATAAAACGGATGCCGATTTAATTGGAATTACCGGTTTTAATATTCAAGCTTCTGATATGTTTGAAATTGCAAAAAGATTTCGCACGCAGGGAAAACCCGTTGTCATGGGAGGCCCCTATGCTTCTTTATGCCCAGAGGATTGCGCACCTCACACCGATTACTTAATGGTGGGAGAAGGAGAAAAAATCTGGCCCCAATTTTTAGAAGAGTATACTTCTGGCAAGGCCCAAGAACGTTATGTAGAACCCGATAAAATCGACATGACCATTTCTCCGGCTCCCCGTTGGGATCTTCTCAAGTTTCAGCATTAT
>CAYWGE010000305.1:0-2157 GCA_964457215.1 uncultured Pseudomonadota bacterium | reverse complement strand
GAAGCAAAAATTACAGGTTCTAAAATTCACGATGCAAAGATCGCAGCCATCTGTGGTCAAAATAATGTGAAAGTTTTATATTCCACCGATCGAGATTTTAGTCGGATGAAAGGGCTTACGGTGAAGAATCCGCTTTTGTAATTTAGGAGGATCCTCCACTATTCTGTAATAACTGAGGAGTAGGAGGATGTCGAATAACATTGGTAGGAGTAGTGCCCCCTTCCCAAGTTACTGCTAACAAAAGATTATCTCGAATAACAAAAGAGTGAATGTTTGCAGGCGCTGAAGAACTATAAAGATTAACTCCTGAAATACGATCACCCAATCCGTGGACTATTGCAACTTGGGAAGTCGTATCGGAAGCACTCCAAGTAGCCCCATTACTACAAGCATACAAAAGTATTTGCCCCTCTGTCAGGTCCATCACATTATTTAAATAATCTAATTCACCGGCTTGAATGTCATCGCTATCCCATCGGACGGTTTCTGGATTAGACGGAACAGCGCTAGGATCTCCGAACGTGAGCGAGTGACGATCTCCATGACCTGCGACAACAAGAGTGTGAATTCGTCTCCCCGTTTGTGATTGGACTCTTTCTAAAATACTTCGGGCATCAGCTTCATTATTAATCTGATAGTAAAGAGTGAAAAAACGGCCATCGCTTGCTAGATGATCCACAGGATTACGACCGGAATTTACTGAAAAGGCGCCGTTTCCATCTACCGTGGGATCTAAAATAACAGCCAGTTGTTGAGAAGCTGGTATAGAAAATCTTGTTTGTGGGGTCAGCGAACGACGGTTTCGAATAATCGTCTGCGCAGTTGAAAAACTGAATCGAGTTCCATGAGAGTTGATATTTGTGATTTGAAAATCTCGTCGAAGCCTCTCATCGATACCCGCAGTGACCCCCGCAGGAGGAGGGGTAGAAGTAGTTACGTGAATTTCTTGGGTAAAACGAAGTTCAGGCTGACCCGCTCGTTCAACGCGAACGGTCATTGTATGAGTTCCATCTAAGAGTCTATCTACTAAACGCGAAGGAATAGTGGTGGAGCGAGCTGTGGCCGCATCGAAAGGAATTCTAGTTTCTGAAGGATGTTCTGCAGGAATAGTTTGGCTCGCTGTTTCTCCATCAACTGATATCGTTACTGTAGCACCCACGTGTGCGGGAAGCTCTAAATTTCCAAAACTTAATTCTTGGCTATCATTTTCTCGAAACAAATTTCCTGTGCCTGCGGTGTAAGTGACTCCATCGAGCGTTTGAGATGTTTCGGAAAGTACATTGACAGACATCAAACGAGAATTTTCACGATTTTCAATTCTATTACGGGAAGATTCAGATTCTTGGGGAGGTGAGTCCGGAGTGATGCGCCCATAGCTAAGACCTACCGTGGCTCCTATCAAGTTTTGATCTGGGCAAAAGGCCGGAGTTCTACTCACAGGAAGTATTGTAGGAGAGAATGAACCCTCACAAAATTCGTGAGAATAGGAGAGAGAAAACAAAATTCCAAAATCGGGATGAGGTTGGGCTTGAAAGGATGCTGCTCCACCGAGATAAGCTGCAACGCCTCGGATTGTAATGTTTTCAAATAATCTACCATATTGTACGGTGAGATCATCGAGGTAACCGATGCCTGCATGAACTGAAAGATGGGCCGACATCAACTCTGAAATATTAAATCGTCTGCCAATGGGTAGGGTAGCAAAAGTACGATGAGTAAAGTCGGTATTTACAGTAAGCCCTATATCGAGTGGAAAACTAGGAATGGGATCGAGCCGAATGCCAGCTTGCATCAAAGAAGTCTGTCCGGGCATAAAGGTGGCACCTAAAAACCCTTGAAAGCGAATAGGTGGGTTCATAATTTCTCCCTATTTAAAATAATAGATTAATCTGAAGTTTTTCCGAATTATCGAAGGTTTTAAACAGAAGTTGCTCTATTTTTTGCCATTATTTTAAAGCTTAAAATCCACCACAATCGCATCATGATCGCTACAAGGACGCCCTTTGTAATTCAATCCATTGATCACCTTGGGCGAAAGAGGCTTTATTTTACTTTCCGGAAAAGAATCTCTTTCATGAACTAGCTTTAAATCTTTCGCGGCGAACCAATCGATTTTAAAACTGCAGCGGCCTTCATTTTTTGCACAAGCCCAATCGA
>CAYWGE010000304.1:0-2189 GCA_964457215.1 uncultured Pseudomonadota bacterium | reverse complement strand
GCGGCCATAATCGCTCAAATCTAGAAAACGATGAGATTTTGGCAATTTGCCCATTGGGGGGATGGAAAAAGGGGTGGATTTCCTCATAAGAGTTTTCTAAGTCTGATAGGAGCTATTATGGATGCCTTAACACAAAGCTTTAAAAATAAAATAGCAATTATCACCGGGAGCGGCCGCGGAATCGGTGCCAGCACCGCAGAAGTCTTGGCAGAGTCCGGTGCAAAAGTGGTATTAACGAGTCGAAGCATTTCTCAGCTCCAAGAGGTGTCTGAAAGAATTGAAAAACACTTTGGCAAAAACCATTGTCTCATTTTTGCCGGAGATATTGGCGATGAAGATTTTGTCTCACACTTATTTCAAGAAGTAGAAAAACAGTGGGGGGCCATTGATATCTTAATCAATAATGCCGCCACCTTAGAGATGGGGGATTTCCCAGATTTTAAGACCGAAAGCTGGGATGAAACGATGCGAGTGAATCTGCGAGGTCCTTTTCTCTGCAGTCGTTTTGCTTTTCAAGCGATGATTCGCTCAAAACGCGGGGGTTGTATCGTCAATCTTTCTTCCCTAGGCGGCATCAAAGGGACCGAAAAATTTCCAGGATTGTCCGCTTACACCGTGAGTAAACATGGAATAGTGGGGCTGACAGAAAGTTTGGCGGTTGAAGGAAAAAAACATAATATTCGCGTCAATTGTGTTGCTCCTGGCGCTGTGGAGACAACGATGTTGAAAAAAGCCGCTCCTTTTTTAAAAACAAAAACAAAGCCCGAAGATATTGCAAAAATCATTCTATTTTTATGCGACGAACAGCAGTCTAAAGCATTGACCGGATCAGTGCTTGAAATCCACAGTAACGAGTAACCTATGCCCATTGCCTATTTAAGCCGAAGAGCCCATTTTTCTGCCTCTCATCGTTTGCATAGCCCGCATCTTTCTGATCTGGAAAACAAAAACGTTTTTGGGAAATGCAATCACGTGAATGGTCACGGCCATAACTATGTGGTTGAGGTGACAATACGTGGTCGTATTCAGACTCAAACCGGAATGGTAGCGAACCTTGAAGATTTGAAAAATGCATTAGAGAAAACCGTTATGCTTCACTTTGACCACAAACATTTAAATTTAGATGTAGAAGAATTTAAAACACTCAATCCAACGGCCGAAAATATCGCATACGTGATTTGGCAAATGATTAAAAAAGAAGCCCCTCATTTAGCACTTTATGAAGTGAAGCTTTTTGAAACAGAAAACAATAGCGCGACTTACCGCGGAGAATGATTTTAAATGGATCTCAAAGGCAAAAAAGTTTTGATTACGGGGGCGGCCAAAAGGGTGGGAAGAGCCCTTGCCATAGCTTTGAGCCAAAAAGGTGCGCTCCCGGTTTTACACTATTGGAATTCGAAACAAGAAGCAGAAGAGCTACAAAAGAGCTTAAAACTTCCGCCATCTCACCTTCTCCAAGCCAATCTCGAAAATGAAAAAGAGGTTTTTAAACTTGCAGATCAAGCTCTTTCGTTAGGACCCATCGATATTTTAATAAACAGCGCGTCGACGTATTATCCCACCCCCTTCACAGAGCTTGACCTCAAAGATTGGGATAAAATCTTTAATATAAATTTAAAATCTATTTTCATTCTTTCCCAAAAACTCGGGCTCGCCATGAAAAAAGAGGGACAAGGCCGTATCGTTAATATTGCGGATACCGCTGCCACCAAACCTTATCTTAACTATTTGCCTTATTGTACTTCAAAAGGGGCCTTGTTAAATTTTACAAAAGCCTTAGCCCTTGAATTGGCGCCTGAAGTGAGTGTGAATGTGCTATCGCCTGGGCCTATTGCTCCACCCCCTGAATTTGATACACAGCAAATTACCAACATTCAAAATCGTCTACCCTTGAAAAAATGGGGAGGCTTTGAAGAAGTGGCCAAAGGCGTGATTTTTTTCTGTGAATCCGATTTTACCACTGGGGATCACTTAACTATCGATGGAGGGGCTCTCCTTGTATAAAATTTCACGCGAAATTCATTTTTGTTACGGGCATCGCCTGATGGATTACGAGGGCATGTGTCAGCACCCCCACGGACATAATGGTAAAATAGAAATCGAGCTTAGTGCTAAAAAATTAGACGCGCGGGATATTCTGATTGATTTTAATGAAATTCGAGACCGGGTCAAAACTTGGATCGATGAGA
>CAYWGE010000303.1:0-2199 GCA_964457215.1 uncultured Pseudomonadota bacterium | reverse complement strand
CTCGATTATTATTTTCGCTATGAAGTGAAAAATCTCAAACGAATACTGCCTCGAAAGGCGCTCGTGGTCATGAACCATGGAATCATCCCTTATCATGGCTTTTTGCTCGCCAAGAAAATGATAGAAAAATTGGGAATCTACCCCAGAGGATTAGGCGCCGATTTTCTCTTTAAAATTCCGGGCGTGCGAGAATTTTTCCTCAAAGGGGGTGCGGTAAAAGCGCATCCTAAAAATGCAAAAGCCCTTTTAAAACAAGGTGCAGTGATTATGCTTGCTCCTGGTGGAATTTACGAGGCGCTCATTGCAAAACCAGGCCTGCGACGGATCCCTTGGGAAAAAAGAAAAGGGTTTGTGAACCTAGCAATCGAAACGCAAACCCCCATCATTCCCACTTATTGCCAGGGAATTAATTCTGTTTATTATAATTCTTACTTTTTGTTAAAGCCGCGCATTAAAATTTTTGAGATGAGTCGTTTTAGTTTGCCGTTTTTCTTTGGATTGGGTTTATTCCCTTGGCCTGTGAAACTGACTCATCGCATTGGGAAACCCATCTATCCTCGGCGAAAGAAAGGTGAAACCTCTAAAAAGCAATTAGAAAGAATTCACCAAGAAGTGCTTCAAGCTATGGCAAGTCTTGCTCAAGAAAAAGATTAGGAGAGATCTTGTTTCATTCGCTTAAACATTTTCAATATTACTTAAAATCCTTCTTGTCATCAGGCTATCCCGGGCACCACAGCTCCGACTTAAAACTCGCCTCCCAGGGCTTAGCTCTGCCTCTTCAAGAAAAATTAAAGAAAGCCATTAAAGCGCAAGGACTTTTCTGGAAGGCTTTAGCCAGGTCTTTCTCTATCAATTATTCTCAGGGGGTTTTGCTACATTCAGGAGGAGATTTTGATGCCGCTTTAGGACTTTTCTTTACTCAAGCTCTCTTTGAGCTTCACAAACAGGACATAAAACCTAAGATTTTTTTAGCGGCAGCTTTAACCAGACCCAGCAATGCCCAAGCTTTGTCTTACACCGCAGGACTTCACAAAAGAACTTTGGCTTTGCATCAATACACTTTTCCTTTTCAAACCATCGCTTTTCCACATCAAGAAGAAGAATACTTAACCCCTTTTTTTCAGACCCATTTAATCACTCCCACGGCCGAGCGTATTGAAACTGTACTGCATGAAAATTTAATTACTCAAATGCCAAAACATGCCTTACTACTCTACTCTCCAAAATCCTTTAGTCCCAACGGTTTTACGATCAATGAGTGGCTCGAAAAAGTCAGCCAAACTACGAAAAGAAAAGATTTAGTGGGTATTTACGTCTCGGGCTTTATGGGGGCAAAGGCAATTTTTAATCAAACACTCCCTTATTTTCATTTAGGACTTGGAACCAATCATCTCGAAAAAACTCTTGAGCTCGCCAGCTTTTTAACCCAACAAAAAGTAGAAGAAGCTAAGAAACATGAAGGAGAAAATATTTTCTACACTTTCGAAAATCTTTCTCTAAAACATCCTTTAAAAATTACTGTTTTTTCGGATCCCGCCCTTTGCAAAAGCCAAGAACTCTACTCTATCTATAAAAATACGCTTTCTGTGATTCAAGGAAGACGGATGTTTTACTGGGCTTGGAATGAATATGAATTAAATTCAAGTGAGTTAGATTCTGATCTTATAGACCGAGCAAAAGTTTATCATCAAAAACTTATTCAAGAATCCCAAAGAGAGATTCAATTTATTTTAACCGAAGTCGAGGGCATTCCTACACATCAAGCAATCGCTCTAAAGCCTGTTCAAGACGATATGGAAGAAAGTTGGAAAATACTCGATTTTCAAAAACTTCTTTTACTGAGCAAAGAACTTCACGATTTAAAAAAGAATCGCTCCAAACATTCATTAATGGCCGATCAAACTTTAAGAGACTGGAAAAAAGGGATTCAGCAGGTCTTCTCTACCCGTAATCCAGCCGCAGGTGCAGCTCTTGCGGCGAGCATTGAGGCTTTAAGAGCGGGTATTGTGGAGAATCCATATCAACTAATACCAGATAACGTGACGTATGAAGGGGTAAATACGGCCATCCACTTGGATCGTCGTCTCAATCGGGAGGAAATGGAAAAACTTCCCGAAAGTGTTCAAGAACTTATTCGCGAACTTCGTCCGATTCGACTGATGCAGGTTTGGTCGAAGAAATAGTAGAGTTTCTCCGAAT
>CAYWGE010000302.1:0-2276 GCA_964457215.1 uncultured Pseudomonadota bacterium | reverse complement strand
CTTAGGCATTGGCGCTGGCACGTCTACCCCAAAATCTCAAATTGATGAAATTCGTCGCAAGGTCGCTGAAATTTATCCCGGAGAGGTTATTTTCCGCAAAGAAAATACCGACGGTGAAATCTTAGACGGGGACTTCTCAGTTTCTGACGAGCTTTAGGATGTTCTTACTTCTTTTACTTTCTTAAAATTAGTCTCTAAAAATTTAGACTAGAGGAATCTTCTTTTACCCGCTACAATAACGTTTGTGGTCTTAAAGAAAGGGGAATCCTTATGAAGTGGTTCGTTTTATTTTTAAGTTTAACGGTTTTTACTGGAACTTTTGCCTGTTCTGGCGATGAAGGGCAGGGAGGGGTCTCTGAACAGGGAGAAACGAATACACCCACTACCCCGGGTTCTCAAGACTCTCGGCCAGGTAATCCGGCAGCAGGTCCTAGTGCAGCAGATTTACGACCTACAGATATTCCAGGGCCAACTTCGGCTACTCCTCCAGCCCCAAGCCATTAGAGTGATGAAATAGGTTAGAGTGCATCATCTGCGGGATTAAATTTTTCAGGCTTAGCTTTATGATTTGGATCGCTTTTTTTGCTAGGAAGAGAGCTGGCTATCTGAGATTCAGTAGAGGCTTTAGCCGATTTGCTCTCTGAGACTTTCTTCTGCGTTTCAGTATTTTTTGTATTTTCTTTATCTTGCTTCGCCGCTTCAGTATCAATTTTTTCTCGAGAATAGCCAGCTTGGTATCCCTTAGAAAATCCAGATTGATAGCCGCCGACAAATCGAGATCTCATTCCATATTCATAACGATATTGTTTGTCCGCATTTTTGTATTCGTCACGCGATTGGGGCACACTTTTACGATTTAATTTTTTATCTTCTTTACCTGCGCGAACACCTGCATCGTATCCTAATTCAAATCCCCTTTTTTGAGCAGGATCTCCCATAAAACCTTGGGCTTTCCCCCCTTCGGTTTTTGAGGATTTTGATTCTTTAGAGGAAGATGTCGATTTTTTAATACTTTCTTGGGCTCTAACCTGAACAATAATGGCAAGGCTCAAAAAAGATAAAAAAATTCCAAAAAAAATTATTTTTTTCATAAAGAAATAAGGCAAATTCGAGATTCAATTACAATTAATATTAACTTCTTTTAACTCTTTCTTACAGCGCTTCACGACGGAGGTCAAGAATCCCTTAGATAAACTTAAAAACTTACGCAACACCTTTGAAATTTTGCCGATAACTAAAGTAGAGGAGATTAAAGACTATGCTTTCTAATTCTGAACATAAGCGTCTCTTACTTGAAAAAATCACAGAAGAGTATCGTAGCGAAGGACCACTTCCTCTCCTTGAGCAGCTGCATCATTTTATCTCGTGCTTAAATCCGCAAGAATTTGCAAAAGCAATTTATATGCTTGAAAGCAAAGAAGATCGTTATGCTTTCTTATATCCTCAAGGAAACAACTTTAATCTAGATGAAGAAAAGATAATTGATTCTAGACAAATCAAAGAAGATCTTGGAAAAATTTTTATTGCCGTTGCGGAGCATTTTCGTCGCATGCCTAATCAAGCTGAGTCCACAGTTGATATTTTATTAAAATATTTACAACAAGCTTTAGTCTTATTCGCCTTAACCCCTCAAATTACAAACTCTAACTAATAGTACTCTTTTTATTTTTATTATTTTTTGTTCGTAAAAAGGCTTTTCGAGCTACAATACTTTCAATTTGATTAAGAATCTCTTCAGCGATTTTTTCTTTTGAAAGAATAGGTAGTACAATATTATCTCGATCTGGAAAGTAAAAATTTATTTGATTATTAATACTACCAAAGCCAAGTCCAGCACGTGTCACATCATTAGCACAAATCATGTCTAAATTCTTTTCAAGAAGTTTTCTTTTAGCTTCTTGCGCTAATGCTTGTGTTTCTGCGGCAAAACCTACCAAGATCTGCTCTGGATTTTTCTTTTTTCCCATCGTCGCAAGGATGTCTGGATTTCGAGTTAACTCGATGGTTGGGATAAGGTTTTCTTTTTTTGCTTTTTGAGGAAGCTTTGTCTTAGGTTTAAAATCCGCTACGGCTGCTGTAGCAATCATAATATCGCTTGTAGGCCATTTTTTTTCAACTGCTTCAAGCATTTCTTGTGCGGAATGAATTGGAATAAAGTCTACCCCAGAAGGTGGAGTGAGAGAGGTAGGGCCACTCACTAAAATGACATGGGCACCCCGTTTTTGAGCTTTTTCGGCTAAAGCGAAGCCTGTTTTACCACTTGCTGGACTTGTAAT
>CAYWGE010000301.1:1546-2277 GCA_964457215.1 uncultured Pseudomonadota bacterium | reverse complement strand
CTTTGGGCGGTTCACATATTCTAAAGCCTCCGGCTTTGCCGGAGGATATTTACTTCTAATAAAATTTCCTAGCCAAGTCGTTTTTTTACTTTAAATATACCCATCATAGTCAAACAAATGACTTTCAAAGCCCTTTTTACGAGTCAAATCGCATAAAAACCAGATCATATCCCAAATAGAATGGCATGCACCTTGCTCTTTGTATTCAGGGGCTTAGTTCTCTTATTCGAAAGGAGCTGAATATGAAAAACTATCTTTTCTTTTTCTTGCTTGTGTCGGTGTTTTTTTCTTTCTCTCAAGTGCAAGAAGGAGTTGCACAAACGACAGGGCTTAGCAATTCTTCTACAGTTTATAACAGTGGGGCCGTAATGCCAGCTCTAAGAAATAATACAGGCACCGTAGATAGCGTTCACACCACAAACAATAATATTTACACTCCCGGAAACACAGGAGCCGCCATTGTAAGTGATAAAATGAAAAATTTAGTGACTACTCCCGATTGTAATACGGTGATGAACATGATGCAGATTTTGTATCCCTCCTACAAAGAATGTACTGAGAATGGCGGAGGAGGCAACATGCCAGGCCCAGGAGTTCGTTGCGTTCGAACTAAAAATTGCATGCCCTGGCCTGAACCTGCCGGCGGCGGAGAAATCTGCATTTTTCAATGTGACGATGGCACAACGATTGTGGGCAGATAAAATTTAGGGCTTAATAAATTCCTAAAAAGT
>CAYWGE010000301.1:0-1536 GCA_964457215.1 uncultured Pseudomonadota bacterium | reverse complement strand
CCAATTAATAAAGTTAAATAAATTTGTCGGGTCTGTTTGCGAACTTCAGCCTTATTGCCTAGGTTCGCCGCATATTTGCGGCGGGTCACGGGGATGAGGCAATAAATATTTACACCGACTGCGAGCAAGCCACAGATTACTTTGACTGCATATAATCCGTGAAATCGACTTAAATCAAACATCCAGAGCCCCGTGAGAAGAACAACACTAAAAGCAGGAATCTCCACCCAACGATCAATAGCATAATGCATTTGAGGCGCCACTTGAGAAGCCCAAGGCCCCCGTTCTAATACAGCTTCGACAGCCACACAGCCGAACCAAATACCGATAGAAAAAATATGGAGAAAAAGTAAAAGACCCATAAGTTCTCAATATACTGGATTTATTTTTGGAGAAAGAAATAAAAAACCCCGTCCAATTTCTTGAACGGGGTTCAATTGAGATAAAAACTTTCACTTAATTTCCGGAATAATCGGGAATACCCGCACAATCCAAACGTTCTTGTGTGAGATTGGCAGGGTTTGAATCATAAAACATCATGATCTTTTTTAACTGAGTAGTTCCATTGTTATATACATTGGTTGCTCCAGAAACATCAGGCGTATCGGGTGCGAAATTATACTCCTGCAACAAAGGAGCTGAATTATAACGGCCATTCCCCCCCCATTGCATCGTCCAAGTGGGTTCATAAGAAGCATAATCCGAGGTTTGACTGGTTCCACTCTGTGTATACTGCTTCACCAATTGAGCGGCATTTGGAGTAGTCGGATCATAATTCAGATTGAGAGGATTTTGAGTTTGAATATTATTGATTAACTGCGCCAAAGTATAAACATCCACACTATCATCTGCTTTCGTTACTTCCACTCGATTAATGGGAATAGTTGGATTAATGCGAAGTAGGAGCTCAATGTAATTTTGAATTCGACTCAATGTAGTGTTGCGAATAAATTGTCGGGTAGATCCACACTCAATTCCACCATTGATAATATTAATTGTTTTTCCAAAACCTGTTTGAGCATCAAATATAGGGCTTGCGCTCCCCGTAGTGGGATTAAAAAAACCTTCATGCATGGAGGGTTTAAAATTCCCAGCGGGCTCTTGAAAAGGAATGGCCCAGTAAGCCAACCCCACCTCCCAACCTAGCACTCCGTCCGAATCAATAGAGTTCGGAGTGTTGGCAAGTGCCAACGGATTAGAAGTGTCTATTTTACTTCCATACCAAATGTAATTGTAAGCATGCGTCAGTTGCTTGGAACCACGACCAAAAAATTCATTTGCCGGAATATTGGGAGGATAATTTGTATCACTACACCATCTCACCGCCAAGCTACAGTAATCGGTGCCTGTGGGAGTTACTGGAATTCCATCACAAGCAGAAAGCCTCGCTGTGGTATCGGTATTCTGACAAAAACCTTGCTTGGTTCCGTAGGCAGGACACCCCGCTGTGGCACAACTTCCTTCTGTAACGGCCGTCAAACCGTAGGCCGCCCCCAAAGACCCTGCCCCAGAAGTTGTAAACTGACCCGTCACCAA
>CAYWGE010000300.1:0-2281 GCA_964457215.1 uncultured Pseudomonadota bacterium | reverse complement strand
ACGGGTTCAGACGCGGCCAATCAACAGACTGTCGCTGTCAAAAAAGGCGAAAAATATATTTTGAATGGGCGAAAAAATTTCATCACAAATGGTCCCCATGCCGATGCCATGATCGTCTATGCAATGACTGATAAATCCAAAGGCTCCAAAGGGATTACAGCCTTTATTGTTGAGAAAAATTTTCCTGGATTTGCAGTAGGGAAGATTGAGAAAAAATTGGGGATTTGTGCCTCATCCACTTCTGAAATTGTTTTAGACAATTGCGAAGTGCCTGCCGAAAATCTTTTGGGAGAAGAGGGAAGAGGCTTCATCATCGCGATGAATACTTTAGATAGTGGCCGTATTGGGATTGGCACTCAGGCCTTAGGAATTGCTCGCGCTGCCTTTGAAGCGGCACGCAAGTATTCTACAGAGCGTGAAGCCTTTAATAAAAAAATCCATGAGTTTGGGGCGATCCAAGATTATTTAGCTTATATGGCAACCCAAATTGATGCCGCTCGCCTTCTTGTGCATCGCGCCGCTTGGTTAAAGGATCAAGGCCAGCCTTTTGGAAAAGAAGCGGCGATGTGCAAGCTTTTTGCCTCTGAAGCGGCGATGTATGTGACCAATAAAGCGATTCAAGTTCATGGAGGATATGGCTATATTAAAGATTACCCGGTCGAGCGCCATTACCGCGATGCCAAAATCACTGAAATTTATGAAGGAACCAGTGAAATTCAACGTTTAGTGATTTGTCGTCATTTGTTAAAAGAAGTCGTATAACGCAGCGGTATTGCAGCAGTCTTCTTTAAGACTTTGCACTAAATAAGCAACTTATCTAGACATTTTCCGATAATTAAGCTAATGGGGGCTTATAGCCTATTTAGAGGAATTTATGTCGACGTTTGCTCCAATTTGTAGATCAGTCAATTACACTTCCGCCACACCTGCGTGTAGCGAGGAAGTTCCTTTTTTTACCCCTGCCCGAAATCCCAGCTCTTATGCTTTGGTAGCGCCGGTTTCAGAATCTAGTCGAGAGCCGATTACCACTGGAGTTTTTCGTCCTAATGCCTCTTTTCCTCAACAGTATCTCGCATCCCGTAATTCTGGACCCAATGAGTGGGTTGGCGTAGGCGCCACTGCTGCCGTTGTGGTAGGTGGGCTTTTATTGATTTCAGGGGTGGGTAGTCCTTTGGGAGCTGGAATCTTAGTGGCTGGAGGTTTAGGCGCTGGAGCCGTTGGTTGTGCTGGAAGCTCCGAAGATATTCCACCTCAATGTCCCGCGACTTCTCCGACTGATTTTCAAATGATTTCTAGTCCCCAAGCAAGTTCGAATGGAGTCAGTTTTCAGTTTAGAAACCCTTTTCAAAATGACCGAAGTGTATCTTATGTAGTTTATCGAGAAGAAATCCAAAACGGACAAGTGATCAATTCTGTGCGTTTAATGGAAAAGAATGCCACGGAATCGGTCGCATTTGGCATGACCATTGAAGATCAGAGCCAGGATGTTCGTCGTCCTGGGGTACAATTTCGTTATACCATTGTACCGCGTCGAGGTAATCAAGACTGTGCCTATGCTCCCTTTTCTGTAGAAATTACAACTCCCGATACAACCCGTTGTTCTTCTCCAGGGCAAGGTGTGCAAGGTTTGCCTCGCACAGAGGATACGGATTGCGATGGGATTCCAAATAATCGAGATAATTGTGCTACTCAGGCCAATCCCCGCCAAGAAGATGGTGATCACGATCAAATCGGAGATGCATGCGAAAGCGCTCGTTGTATTGCAACTCCGGCTCCCTTTGGCTTTAGCGAAGTGACTCATACGGTAGGAGTTGGTGGGCCTGTCGAAGCTCCAGCCCGGCAACTTACTATCAATGCTGTTTTACCAAGTCGGCAGGAGGGACGTCCTGCTTATGTGGCAATTAAAGTAGGGCCTTCAGCGCCTCTAAGTTTTCCTATCGAAAGTGGTTCAGTAAATCCTGACAGCGCAGGCAATACCTATTATCGATTCACAGATTTTCTTTCGCGAGATCGTTTTGTAGGAGACGTGCAAGTCTGGACTCAAAATGAATCGATGTCCTATAATAATTGTCCTTCTTCTCGCGTATGGAGTTTTCATTTAGACCTTCCCGCATTACCAGTTCCTACTGCTTCTGATGCAGGAAGTCAGTCGGATGCAGCAGCAGAGCTTCCTCCCTGTACTTCACGAGGAGAACAACCTCTTGTTGCTCAAGAGGCTGACAGAAATGCCCAATCGATCTTATTCCGCATTCGAGATAACAATTTAGAGCCCGCAGATGCT
>CAYWGE010000299.1:0-2290 GCA_964457215.1 uncultured Pseudomonadota bacterium | reverse complement strand
GAAGAAGATTTCTTAACCCGCGCCAACATCAAGGTAAACCTCACCTCTGATAGCGTAGCAAAAGATTTATACTATGAATTAAAATTGTATTTCGAACAAAAATTAGGAAAGCCTTTTCACGGTTTAGATAAATTTGACACTTGGAACGGACTCACCGTTGACAGCTTTCCTTTTGTGTTAGGCATAAAATTTATTCCCGGTATTTACTCTGAAAACGACAGCGTAGAAACCCAGTTTAGTAAAGTGATTTTAAACCTAGAAGAAAGTGATTTTTAAAAAAAATAAAAATAATTTTAAAAAAGTGTAACTATAAATTACCCACTTGCGTTCAACCCATCAGTAGTAGCAATAAGTTAGATAGTTTTTTCATAGTTTAAGTTTTAGGTGAAAGAAAGTCCTGCCTCCCGGCAGGCTTTTTTTTGTTATACCAAACCAATGTGCGGGATCAAGGGATCAAGGATCAATCCGAAAATCTGGGATCAATCCGAAAATCTGGGGGGATAAAAAATAAGCTTATAACTTTGCGTAAAAACAAAAAGTGGAAAGCCAAGAATTTTTATCAGCGTTATTACCTGAAGGTATATTAGAATATTTTGAGTTAAAAAAAGTCGATAATACGGGTAAAGAGTATCGTTTTTACTTAGAAGAGCGGAATATTATTCCTGCTGAATTTTCAAAAGACAAACTACAATCGAAAGGATTTTTTGATGAAACAATTGTTCAGGATTTTCCTATCAGAGGAAGAGCTAGCTATCTACATATAAAGCGCAGGCGCTGGGATAATTTAAACACAGGAGATGTTGTTTACCGCAACTGGACGATGGTAGCCAAAGGCACAAGATTGACGCAAGAATTTGCGTCTTTTTTAAAAGAATTTGCTCGACAACAAGCCAGTAAGCGCTAAATCGGTAGGTGAATATTTCCATGTAGAGGGCAAACAATTAGAAGAACAATACCGCGATCACTTAAGCGGCTTCAGGGATTGGGAGCAGCTAAACCACGCAGAAGACTGGGTATTATTTCCCAAGAACATTGGCGAGTTTTTAAGCATAGATGAAACCTCTTTATCACAAGGAGAATTATACACAGTGATTACCAACAAAGCAGCTAGAGGCAGGAAAGGCGCGCTAGTAGCCATGGTTAGAGGAGTAAATAGCGATAAAGTTCGAGCAATTTTAGAGCGCATTCCTTTACATGAAAGAAGAAAAGTAAAAGAAATCACTTTAGATATGGCCGGCTCAATGGAAAAAATTGCACGCCATACATTTCCTTCAGCCAGCATGGTAACCGACCGCTTTCATGTTCAGCAACTAGCCTTTGATGCGGTACAGGAAATGCGCATCAAACACCGTTGGGCAGCCATAGAACAAGAAAACAACGAGATGGAATTAGCCAGGGAATCAAACATGAAATATATTCCTGAAATATTTGAAAATGGCGATACTTTGCGTCAGTTACTGGCAAGAAGCAGATATCTACTTTTTAAAGCCGAAACGAAATGGACCAGCTCTCAAAATGTGAGAGCTGACATTCTTTTCTCTAGGTATCCCGACCTCAGGAAAGCTTACGATATAGCTATGGATTTGGGGAAAATTTACCACACCACTAAAGACAAAGGAGTAGCCTTTACCCGTTTAGCTAAGTGGTACGACAAAGTAGAAAAAACGCAGTTTAAAACATTCAACACCATTGCTAAATCTATACAAGAACACTACTTAACCATTTTGAACTACTTCGATAACCGAAGCACCAATGCTTCTGCTGAATCATTCAATGCCAAAATAAAAGCTTTTAGAAGTTCTTTTAGAGGAGTAAGAAATGTTAGTTTTTTCCTTTTTCGCTTAGCTAATATTTATGCTTGAGTTTTTATCCCCCAGATTTTCGGATTGATCCGCTTTCTTTTCGGTGGTTGATGTTGTTGCGTGAGAAGTGTGCTTGATACTGCGCAAAGTCTTCGTCTCGTTCAATTTTAAGCAAACGGCGAAGTTCGAGCAATCGTTCAATTTTTTCCATTTTTATTTCAAAACCCCCCTGCTTATCACCAATTTTTGAATTTCACTGGTACCCTCATAAATTTGAGTGATTTTAGCATCGCGCATCAAACGCTCTACATGATATTCTTTTACGAAACCGTATCCGCCATGAATTTGAACAGCTTCAACAGTGGTGTCCATAGCCACTTTTGAGGCAAATAATTTTGCCATTGCACCTGCCTCGGTATAATCGGCATGCTTATCTTTCAACCATGCTGCTTTAAGGCATAGCAAACGCGCGGCGTTTATTTGAGTTG
>CAYWGE010000298.1:0-2294 GCA_964457215.1 uncultured Pseudomonadota bacterium | reverse complement strand
AAACTATCGAGAATATCCATCCACTCTCGACGAGATTTAAGAGAAATAAGAGGACGCCCCACATTAACAGTTTTAAGTTTCTTGGGACTTTTTTTACTTTTCTTTAGATAGTTCCTCCCCACTCGAGCCCAATAGCTGATTGTCTCGCTAAGGGTTTTATTCTCGCGCTCTGCTTCTCGCTTGGCTTCTTTGAAAAGGCTGTCATCAATAATAAGACTGGTTTTCATAGAACCTTATTATGGAATATATATTCTACTAAGGTCAAGCGCAATCCTGACCCTAAAATCCGATTCGTTGTAAAACAAAAACTACTCTCCAATTATTTTTACAATCACTCTTTTTTGACGACGTCCATCAAACTCTGCATAAAAGACTTGTTGCCAAGGACCTAAATCTAACTTGCCTTGGGTAATGGGTAAAGTGACTTCGTGATGCAAGATCAAATTTCTTAAATGCGCATGCGCATTGGTTTCTCCGGTTTGGTGATGATGATAATTTGGGTTTTCAGGGGCTAAGACTTTTAGCCAGTTTTGGATATCTTCAATCAATCCCGATTCATCATCATTCACATACACGGCCGCCGTGATATGCATGGCGGAAACGAGCATGAGGCCTTCGGCGATTTTCGATTGTTTGAGCAAGGCGTGGAGCTTGGGAGTAATATTAAGATATTCCTCTTCTTGAGCAGTCTTAAAAACCAGGTATTCCGTGAAACTCTTCATGGGCACCTTTTCGAAAAGGAAACTTGATCGTCTTTTTAAATCGTGTTACCTCAAAGCGCCTTAAATCATTCATTGGCTTGTTTCAATCTTTTTTCAAAGAGGACCCTTTATGTACCCGATTCCTGTCGCTCTGATCTTGCTGGCCGCTTTAGGATTCTTTTCTTATTCAATGTACAAACGCTACCAGCTTTTGGCTTTAGCCAAACCCGCCGATCGTCTGGATCACTTAGGTGAAAGAATCGGCGCTTTTTTGAAATATGGGGTCGGGCAAGAAAGGCTCATCAAAAAAGATTTTTGGCCAGGCCTGCTTCATGCTTTTATTTTTTGGGGATTCTGTACCGTCGCCCTTCAGACCATTTATTCATTTGCCCTGGGCTTTGATGCCCATTTTAGCTTTCCTTTTGTTCCTCAAAGTGTGTGGAACGCATATCGTTTAATGAAAGACTCGATTGAAGTTTTGGTGCTTTTGGGAGTTTTATTCTTTCTTTATCGCCGCCTCGTCTCCAAACCTAACCGGGTCACCCTCTCGGGTGAAGGGGTTCTCATCCTTTGCTTTATTTTCACTTTAATGGTTACCGACTTCATTAATGATGGGGTGCATTTTATCCATCAAGGCTTCCCTGATAGCGCAATCTGGGGGCCCGTTAGTTATCAAATGGGGCTCGCTCTTCAAGGTTTATCCCCCCAAGCCATTGCCTGGATTGGAGGAGCTTCCTATTTTCTTCATATCGGCGTTGTTTTAGTTTTTTTGAATTTTCTCCCTTACGGAAAACACTTTCACGTGATCACAGGGCTACCCAATGTTTTCTTAAAAAACACCAAACCCTATGGCGCCTTAAACCCTTTAAATCTTGAAGATGAAAGTGCCACCAGTTTTGGGGTAGAAAAATTAAACGATTTTACCTGGAAAGATATTTTAGACGTTTACTCGTGCACAGAATGCGGCCGCTGCACGGCACAATGCCCTGCCCACAATACTGGAAAACCTTTAAATCCCAAAGAGATCAACATCTTTCTTAAAGATTATATGTATGCCAATACCAAGGGACTCACGAGCTCAAAGCCCGAGGAATGTGCGCAGGCTTTGAAACCCTTAGTGCCCGAAGTCATTCATCCCGATATTCTATGGTCCTGCACAACTTGCAGAGCTTGCGAAGAAGCGTGTCCAGTCTTTATCGAATTTGTCGAACGTATTGTGGACATGCGCCGAAATTTAGTCTTAATGAAAGGCGAATTCCCTGAAGAAGCCCAAACCACCCTTCGCAATATTGAAAATAATGGCAACCCTTGGGGTATTGGTTTTGACGAGCGCGCCACTTGGGCAAAAGGATTAAATATTCCAACTTTAGCTGAAAAACCTGAAGTAGAAGTTTTATACTGGGTGGGTTGCGCGGGTTCTTTTGATGATCGGAATAAAAAGGTAAGCACCTCAATTGTGAAGATCCTTCAAGAAGCCAAAATCGACTTCGCCATCTTAGGCCCTGAAGAGACCTGCACCGGAGATTCCGCTCGCCGAATTGGGAACGAGTATCTCTTTCAAACCCTAGCCAAACAAAACATTGAAACGATGGG
>CAYWGE010000297.1:0-2313 GCA_964457215.1 uncultured Pseudomonadota bacterium | reverse complement strand
AAACCAAGATCTACAAGCACTCCATTCGCATCAACACTTACTACCTTTACTTCTAATACTTTTCCTGGAGGACAGGCATTGCAAGCTTTCGCAAAAGGATCTTCTTCAAGTTGTTTAATCCCTAAAGAAATTCTTTCATTAGCTTTATCAATGTTTAAAACTAAGGCTTCGATCATATCCCCTTTTTTGTAAAGTTCAGAGGGGTGCTTTACTTTCTTAGTCCAAGAAAGATCAGAAACGTGTACTAAGCCATCAATTCCCTCTTCAACCCCTACAAATAAACCAAAATCGGTAATGTTCTTCACTTCACCTTTGATTTTTGTATTAAGAGGATATTTCTGAGCGAGTTCATCCCAAGGATTGGGTTCAATTTGCTTGATTCCTAAAGAAATACGGCGGCTCGGAGCATCCACATCTAAAACAACTGCTTCAACGACGTCTACTAATTTGAACAATTTTGAAGGATGTTTTACTTTTTTAGTCCAACTCATTTCAGAGATGTGGACTAAACCTTCTACACCACTCTCAAGCTCAATGAATGCGCCATAATCGGTGATGTTCACAACTTTACCGCGCACGCGAGTGCCGGGAGTATATTTTTCTTTCACATGATCCCAAGGATCAGTACTAAGCTGTTTTAAACCTAAAGAGATTTTTTGACTTTCTTCATCGTAACGTAAAATCAACACGTTAATTTTCGCACCGACCTGTAATACCTCAGAAGGATGACCAATGCGGCCCCAGCTGATATCGGTGATATGGATCAAACCATCGACTCCACCTAAATCAACGAACGCTCCGTAGTCGGTAATATTTTTTACAATACCTTCGACGACTTGACCTTCTTGTAAGTGAGAAAGGAGTTCTTTTTTCGCTTCTTCGCGTTCCTTTTCAAGAACCGCACGACGCGAAACAACGATATTTCCTTTGGCGCGATTGAGTTTTAAAATTTGAAATTTGAATTTTTTGCCAATGAGTTTATCAAGACTTTTAACAGGTTTCAGATCGATTTGAGAACCGGGAAGAAATGCACGAACGCCTCCCATATTCACAACCATTCCGCCTTTAATCTTGTTAACAACAACGCCTTCCATAGGAGTGCCTTTTTGCTCGGCATCGGTCAGCTTATCCCATGCTGCTAAGGCATCGGCCTTTTCTTTCGAAACAACAATTAAGCCACTTTCATCTTCGACGGATTCGAAAACGACATCCACCGTGTCTCCTGGCCTGACTGCAATTTCCCCATCGAAATTACGGAACTCCTCGATGGGAATTTGGCCTTCGGATTTGAAACCAATGTCGATTAAGACATAGTCTCGCAGTACTTTAACGACTGCACCGCGCGCCAATTCTCCGGGGCGAATTGATTTTTGTTTTAGTGATTCCTCGAATAGTTTTTCAAAATCTTGAGTAGATGCTTGCATGAAACAGGTAAAACCTCCTTGAATTCATTTTATTTTTTACTGATTTACCAGTCAGAAACAAAGCGTAAATACTTGGGATCGACTTAGTAAAGAGGCGGTTATATAGGTTATAAGTTTACGAAATGTCAAAGTGTTTTTTAGGACATCTCAAATTGGCAGCGAAGCCCTAATTTCTGGAATAAATCCCAAAATTGAGGGAAAGAAGTATCCACACAGGCGATGTCGTTTATTTCAAGTGGCCCCTCAGCCACAAGGGCTGCTACAGCCATACTCATCACCATCCGGTGGTCTCCAAAGCTTTCGAGGGAAGCCTGTTTAAAGGGTTTATAAGCCTTTCCCTCTATTTTTAGCCCTTCAGACTCTTCTTCCACCCCTACCCCTAATCGACTTAACAAATCGGCCAAAACTTTTAATCGATCACTTTCTTTAACTCGAAGTTCCCCCGCATCCGAAATTTCACTTTTTCCATTCGCACAGGAAGCAGCGACACCTAAAATGGGGATTTCGTCGATAAGTCGGGGAATAAGGGACCCTTTTAAAGAAAAAGGTTTTAAAGAAGAGGATTGAACTTCTAGGTCCGCAATTTCTTCGCCCCCTTCCCTTCCTTTATTCTTTATAGAAATTTTTGCTCCCATTTGCTCAAGCGCATCTAACAACCCTGTACGCGTTGGGTTTAATCCGATTTTCTTTAAGAGAAGTTTTGAATGAGGGACTAACAAAGCAGCCACAATAAAAAAAGCTGCAGAAGAGATATCGGCAGGCACCGTAAAGGATTCTGGAAACTTAAGAGCAGAAGCTCTCTGAGAAGAAATAGAATTTTCAACTCGTTTCAACGTGACTCCAGAAGCAGATAACATTCTCTCACTATGATCACGCGAAAGGCTAGGCT
>CAYWGE010000296.1:0-2359 GCA_964457215.1 uncultured Pseudomonadota bacterium | reverse complement strand
GAAAGATGCGTATAACCGGCGATGTCTAAGCCTAAGAGGAAGATTAAAGCCACCGTGAGAGAGGGGCGCAGACTATGTGCCAAGGGTTTAAACCATTTATTTCCAGAAGAGAATTGGATGATCCAATCCGGTTTAGACAGAACAATGAGCCCAGTGAAAATGAGAATTTCCAGTGCCCACTTTAAAAGCCGCGCTGCTTCGGTGTCGAATTCTAAGAAGGTATTTGCGGCCCAAAGCACAATAAATAAGTGAGTGGTAATAATAAGAAAAACTGCTCGAAGCCTAAAACGATAAGCAACTTTAGGGGAGATTTTAAAAACAGCATTCAGAGGATTCAAAAGCTGCCAGATCATGCGAATAATGATCCAGGCAAAATATTTTGAGAGGATTGCTACCAGAAGGAATAATCCTAGGGGAGTGCGTGCTTCTTTAAAGAAAATAAGTTCAATCGTAAAAAGCAGAATAATTCCTAAAGAAAAGAGGTGTCGGGTAAAATTGAGAAAGAGATGAAGAGAAAATTTTTCAAGAAAGGAAATTTCAGAAGATTTGGCGATTGCAATTTTAGTACGTAGTTTTTTTAAAAGAAAAATAAGGAGAAGAGTCGAAAGAAAAATACACGCGCCAAAAAAAGGTTTCTGAATCCACGTTTCTTTGAGTATTTCGAAATAGTCCGTTAAAGCACCCCAGGCGTTGTGAAGATCGGCTTTACGGATTTTCATTTCATGTAAGGCAAGATTCAAGTTTTCTAACGAGAATTTAGGTTGCTGGCGATAAGTTAGGCGAGAGAAGCGGATATGCTCCCAGCGTGTATTGAGTGCGGTGTAGTTTTGTTGCCCGATTTCATACGAATGGAGTAGGACGGTTTTATTTTTTCCTAAGTCAGTAAGCAGTGCTTCAGCAAAATCTTGCTCTGCGTCGTAGAGCCGAATGGCCTGGCGGGTGAAATCAAGGGCTTCGCGAAGAGTGGGGTTGGCTTTTGCATTTCCTCCCATTTCAAGTTTTAAGTCGCTTTCGCGGAGTTTGAGTAAGCGAATTTTGTTTTGAATTTGAGTAATCGTTTGGTTTACTTCGTCAATTTGCTCATCCACATTTTCAAGCACATCATGATAAGAAGAAGTGATGGTTTGCCATTTTTTAAGATAAGGTTTGAATTCTTCGGGTGCTATGTCTTGAATCTCAAGATAAGCTTTTGCACGATCGGCCTCCGTTAAAATTTCCTTATTGCCTACTTCAAGGCGTGCTTTTAAGTTTTCTTGGTCTGTTTTAATATCCGCCAATTTAGCGTGAATGGTTTGGCTATTGGTTTGTGCCTCTTGCAGAAGCGAAGTGGATTCAGAAGTCGGGGCGACAGGGGCTGATTCTGTTTTTAAAACAGGGAGTGATTCTTGCGCCTTTATTTGAAAAGGAGTGCTGAAAAAAATAAAGGTAAAAATAAGGAAACAAAATAATTTTTTAAAAAACATGGTTTCCGACTCCCGTCTCTGGTTTTGTGTCTATATCTGGAAGGTATGGGCGAACTTGGTCATGGCAAAAGATACCCTTTTTTGTTAAGCTGGCAATGGAAAATACTATCCCGTTAATTAAGGAGAGAGTGTATGAAAAAAATTTTAGGACTTAGTTTATTTTTTATTTTGAGCTTCTTTAGCGTTTCGTCAGGGGCCAAGGAAATGGAAGGTTTTGTGCGCACGGTTAATCATGGAGGTCATAGTTTTTCAGTGGATGGTCCACCTCTCCAACGGGTTTGGGTTTTACCCAGTACTCAATTTGATTCAGGCAGCGGATATGAGGCTTTCGAGAAAATTAAAGATGGAGATCGGGTGCGGGTTGAAGGAAACCTACAATCCAATGGCTTACTGGTTGCTCGTAAAGTCACTTTGCTGGCTGAGCCTGTAGTGAAAGAGGACGGAAAAGTTGTAGAACTTGGGCGAACTTTTTTGATTGAAGAAAATCAAAAAGTCCAAGTGAAAGGAGAAAGTCTTACTCTTCAAGGTGCGGGCATAATTGATGATTACTGCAAACAAGGGCGTTATTGTGAGGGCGATGGAACCATCAGTTTTCGTCTCAAAATCAATCATAATGGCAAAAAACAGGAAGTTTTGCTGAGCTCTCAGGGTGGGCGAAAACCGGTAGTTCCCATCAAAAAAGAAGTAATGGGTTATACTTTTGAACTCATAGAAGTGGGAGAAAATTCGGCCAGTCTTGTGGTGAGAAAATAAAAAAGGGTGGTTTTATACACCACCCTTTTCGCTAAGTTAAGGAGAGAGAGGGACTCATTTCACAGCAATCGAAATTTCCTTCTCTTTGGCCTCGGGTTTTTTGGGGATTAGAATCTCTAATACTCCATTTGTCATCGTGGCCT
>CAYWGE010000295.1:1687-2366 GCA_964457215.1 uncultured Pseudomonadota bacterium | reverse complement strand
GGTAAGAAGCACGACAAGGGAAACACCCAGAAAAACTTTGGTACCTGATTTCAAGAAAAACTCCTTCACTCGTTCAAGGTCTAAGCGACCTTTCAGAATGTCCACCCGGATGAGTTAGACTCAAAAAAGACCTGAAAATCGTTTCACCGAAAACGATTTTACTCTTTGCCCATAATGTCGGAAAGTGTTGCGCGAGACTCGCCTTGTTTTGCACGAAACTCATCAAGATCACGCTTTTGAGCGTGCTTCATGTATTGTTTCACGGAGAGTAAAATACGGCGTTCTTTATCATCGTAACCCGTAATTTCTGCATCAATTGCATCTCCTGCATTTGGAGTAAGTCCACTTAATTCTTTTTGATTGATAAAGCCCTCAACACCGAGACCAAGATCTACCAGAGCTCCCGCAGGATCAAGGCTCACCACTTTTACTTCTAAGACTTTCCCTGGAGGGCACGCATTACAAGCCTTTGCAAAAGGATCTTCTTCAAGTTGCTTAATGCCTAAAGAAATTCTTTCATTCGCTTTATCAATATTCAAAACCAATGCTTCGATCACATCTCCTTTTTTATACAACTCAGAAGGATGTTTCACTTTTTTGGTCCAGGAAAGATCCGACACATGAACCAAGCCATCGATTCCTTCTTCAACACCCACAAATAAACCGAAATCGGTGATGT
>CAYWGE010000295.1:0-1677 GCA_964457215.1 uncultured Pseudomonadota bacterium | reverse complement strand
TACCCAATGAAATTCGACGACTCGGAGCATCGACATCTAAAACAACTGCTTCAACGGTATCACCTAAGTTCACTAATTTAGAAGGATGTTTTACTTTTTTGGTCCAGCTCATTTCGGAAATATGAACTAAGCCTTCTACTCCACTCTCAAGCTCAATGAATGCACCGTAATCGGTAATGTTTACTACCTTTCCACGCACTCGAGTACCCGGAGTATATTTTTCTTTTACGTGATCCCAAGGATCATTGCTGAGTTGTTTTAAGCCGAGCGAAATTTTTTGGCTTTCTTCATCATAGCGTAAAATCAAAACATTGATTTTTGCACCGACTTGCAGCACTTCAGAAGGATGACCAATACGGCCCCAGCTGATATCGGTAATATGGATGAGTCCATCCACTCCACCTAAATCCACAAATGCACCGTAATCGGTAATATTCTTCACAATACCCTCAACCACCTGACCTTCTTGCAAGTGTGAGAGTAATTCTTTTTTCGCTTCTTCACGTTCCTTTTCTAAAACCGCACGACGCGAAACAACGATATTTCCCTTGGCGCGATTGAGTTTCAAAATTTGGAAACGGAACTTTTTACCAATTAATTTATCTAAACTTTTAACGGGCTTGAGATCAATCTGAGAACCAGGAAGAAAAGCGCGAACGCCTCCCATGTTCACAACCATACCGCCCTTAATCTTGTTGACGACCACCCCTTCCATCGGAGTGCCTTTTTGTTCGGCGTCGGTTAATTTATCCCAGGCGGCTAAGGCATCGGCCTTTTCTTTCGAAACGACGATCAAGCCACTTTCATCTTCAACCGATTCAAAGACGACATCGACTGTATCTCCGGGACGAACGGCAATTTCTCCATCGAAGTTGCGAAATTCTTCAATCGGAATTTGTCCTTCGGACTTAAACCCAATATCGATCAGCACATAGTCGCGTAAAACTTTAACGACTGCACCGCGGGCTAATTCTCCGGGACGGATAGATTTTTGTTTGAGGGATTCCTCGAATAGTTTTTCAAAATCTTGAGTAGATGCTTGCATGAAACAGGTAAAACCTCCTTAAGATTCATTTTTAAAGAGCTAAACGGTTTACTGATTAACTCTATTCCATCAGGCTGTTGAGAAAGCTCTCAGATGCTAGGCGCCCGCCAATCAAAGACCACAGCGTACTTAAGATGGGTACGTGAGGATCTTTGGATGCCGCGGGCAACACCGCAGATGGGGCTTTATCAACAGTCCTGTTAAAAGACTCGGTTGTATAGGTTATAAGTCTACGAAATGTCAAAGGCTTTTTTAGCGTTTTTTAAGACTTCTATTTCAGGAATTCATCAAAACTCACAACGAACCCCTAAGCCCTGTAATAGGCTCCAAAACTGAGGAAAAGACGTATCAACGCAGCTTATATCGTTGATTTGAATAGGCCCTTCGGCCACTAAGGCTGCAACCGCCATACTCATCACCATCCGGTGGTCTCCAAAGCTTTCTGCAATTGCCGCCTTAAAACCCTTTCTTCCTTCAATACTCATCCCTTCTTTCTTTTCTTCCACTCGAACCCCTAATCGGCCCAACAAGTCTGCCAAAACCCGAAGACGATCACTCTCTTTCACCCGAAGTTCCTGGGCATCTGTAATCTCAGTCACTCCGCGGGCTTGAGCAGCAGCCACTCCCAAGAT
>CAYWGE010000294.1:0-2380 GCA_964457215.1 uncultured Pseudomonadota bacterium | reverse complement strand
ATGGGTGATGTAGGGGTCGAACCTACGACATCTGCCTTGTAAGGGCAGCGCTCTACCACTGAGCTAATCACCCTACATCATCCGTAAGGCGAGCTCTCTTAACCTTATTATATTAAGGGAGTCAAGTGAGGGTTTTACTTACTTCTTACATCAAATCACTTTCATCTAAACCATGTCCTTCGGGATCGGGGTGAATAATCACATGCGCGTTATTCACGGCACGGCGGATATCGGCTACCAAATTTTCGGTAATCTGATGCACTTTTTCAAAACTTAAATTGTGTTTGATCTCTACATGAAACTGAATGAAACGCCGGTTGCCTGCACGCCGTGTTTTAAAATTGTGCATACCCACGACTTGCGGCGCATAACTTTGAACTATTTTTTGCACGGTTTCTAAAGTTTCGGGTGAGCTTTCGCGATCCATCAATTCATCAATGGCTTCTTTTCCTAAACTTGCCCCTTGATAGGCAATATAGAGTGCTAAAGGAAAAGTAAGAATCGGGTCCCACAAAGGCCAACCACTAAATTGAATCAGGGCCAAGGCAATGAGCACAGCACCATAGCTATAAAGATCAATCGCGTAATGGAGTGAATCGGTTTTAAGTACAATCGAACCCGTTTGATTGGCGGCTTTTTTTAATCGAAGCGTAAGCACTAAACTCACTAAGATCGATAGAACAATAACAGCCATTCCCCAACCTAAATGAGAAAGCTCGAAGGGATGATGCAGCCGTTCATAAGAAGAATAAAAAAGATAAGCAGCAGAAACTAAGATAAAAAAAGATTGAAAAAGTCCTCCTAAAGCTTCGGCTTTTTCATGACCAAATGGGTGATCCGCATCGGGCGCTTTGTGCGCCACCACCAACACAAACAGATTCAGGCTTGAAACCAAAAAATCCAATAAAGAATCCAAAGCAGAAGCAAGTAAGGTAAGAGCCCCTGTATAAAAAGCGGCTGTCCCCTTAATAATAGCCAATGCCAAAGAAAGAAGAACGGCTAAGAGTTCTTCCCTAATTTTTGTGTGCTGTGCTTTCACAAAAGCCTCATTTTGTTCATTTTTTGGTCTATTTTTTGTTTTAGTGAAAAAGATGACTTACATCATACTTTTTAATTTTCTTTTAAGCTTTATTAGGGAAGAAAATGTTACAGAACTCTCTATCATCTTCTTCACTACCTTACGAGACTTGTCTTCATTGTGGCACAAAGCTCTCGGAGAAATCTCGCTTTTCTAAAAAAGCCCAAGACCCTCAATTTTGTTGCGCGGGTTGTGAGAGTGTTTACAACTTCATCAAATCGCAAGGACTCTCCTATTATTACGAGCTGCAGAAACAAAATGTGATTCGTCCTGCAAAACCTGTAGAACAAAAAAATGATCAATACACGTATCTTGAAGATCCAGAAACTCTAAAACTCTACTCAAGCAGCGAAAAAAATCCCAGCATTGAATTTTATTTAGAAGGTATCCACTGCATTGCCTGTTTGTGGCTCATAGAAAAGTTACCTGATTTTGTAAAAGGAGTCCAATCGGCAAAGCTCCAATTAGGAAACTCGGTGGCTCAAATTACCCTCAAAGAAAATGGAAGTTTTTCAGAAGTCGCACGTACTTTAAATAAACTGGGTTACCGGCCCCATCCTTTACAAAAAAATACAGAAGCACAGGCCTTACAAAAGAGAGAAAATCAGCGTGAACTCATTCGAATGGGAATATCAGCTGCTTGCACTGGCAATATCATGCTGATGGCTGTTTCGCTTTATGGAGGCGCCAGCGGAAGGTTTGCTCAACTTTTTTCAATCTTGAGTTTATTTCTGTTCCTGCCAATTTTTTTCTACGGCGCTCTCCCCTTTTATAAAAATGCGTGGGCCGCCTTAAAAACGCGCAGCATCAATATTGATGTGCCAATCGCCTTAGCTATTTTGTTTGGCGCTTGCTCTAGTTTCTTTAATCTCTGGAAAGGCAATGAACATCTCTATTTTGATTCTCTTTCCGCCCTTGTTTTTCTTCTCTTAGCGAGTCGCTATATTTTAAAACGCATTCAGCAAAATGTGTTTCAATCCTCCCAACTTTTGCATTTCTTAACTCCTCAATTCGCCCAACGCTGGAACATACAAACGCAGAGCTATGAGACAGTGCGGGCGGAGATTCTCCAGAGGGGAGATAAAATTCAAGTTTTAGAAAATGAAATTTTCCCAGCCGATGGCCATGTTATTGAAGGAAATAGCTTAATCGATTGCGCCTTACTAACGGGCGAGTCGCTTCCGCAAAAAGTCTCACCGGGTGAAGAAATTTTTGCTGGCACTTTTAATCAATCCGCCGCTTTAAAAATTCAAGTGGCAGCCAGTGGTCAAGCAACACGATTAGGGAAAATTATTCAAGAAA
>CAYWGE010000293.1:0-2382 GCA_964457215.1 uncultured Pseudomonadota bacterium | reverse complement strand
TGCGATCATTCTTTCAAAATCTTTTTAGAGAAATATTTGCAACCGGAATATCCGTCTATGGATGCGAAGGATATTTAAGCGAAGTGCGTCAACTCCATCAAAATCGACGTCTACCTACCTCAGAAGAAGTAACTCGAACTGCCTTAAACGTGCGGGAGCATGCCCTTACCTGGCTAGACGATCCTTCTTTTGAAGAAAATGGTGACCCTAAACAACCCACAATATTTTATGGAGGCATGCTGCATGTGCCTTCTTTTCCTACTATTGAAAATCCAAGCGTCGAACTTCCTGTCGCATTGGGGCCCGAGCTCTTAAGACGAGGTTATACCTATCATGGAGTCGAGATTATAAACCCAAGTTATTTAATGTTTATACTACGCTTCATGAATGTGCCGGAAATAAGACAAATGTTATGGTATTTAGATAGAAACCATCACATTCCTGCCCCTGGAAGAGTGAATGTGGTGCGGGTAAGCTCGGGGGGACAAACAATGGATTATATCGTCTTCCCTTACGAAAACTAATTCACCCCTTATAATCCATCTGCCTGCGGATTTTTTCTTGGGCTTCTTTCCCTGCAAATTTTCCGCAGAGATATAGCCCTAAATCAATGCCCGAAGTCACACCTCCGGCAGTAAGCACCTCTCCCTCATCCACAATACGATCGCTGAGAACTTCAGCGCAAAAAGCTCGGAGTTGATTCAAAAAACTCGGATGCGTGGTGGCTCTTTTACCTTTTAAAAATCCCAGTTTTCCGAAAAGCAAGGCCCCCGAACAAACCGATGCCTTAAACGAACACTTCTTCGCTGTTGCCAACCAATTCAGAAAAGGTGCATCTTGGAGCAGTTCGAGTGTATTGATTCCACCCGGAACGACCACGAGGTCATAAGCACTTAAATCTTGCCCAACCTGAGTGGGAATAATCTCTAACCCATAACCATCGTGCACCTTTTCGGAATACGCACAAATTTCCCAACTCAAATCTTTTAAAAATCCCATGGTTTTGAGGCGAGCAAGCGGATCGTAAACACCCACAAAATCGAGCGTGGTCATTTGGTCGTAAATCACAAAGGCAACTTTCATTTTGCACCCCCTAATAAAATTCAAAAGGATCTTTTTGAGTTTTGGTTTCGTAAACAGCAAGATTCACTTTATTTTTTTGCAACCAATTCCGAATTTGCTGGGCGACTAATTTTGCCATTCCGATTTCTCCCGCAAAATGCCCGATATCCACCAGGAAAATGCCCTCGGCAAGCGCGTCTAAAGCCTGGTGATATTTTACATCGCCTGTTACTAAAACATCCGCTCCTTTTTTTCTCGCCTCTCTAAAAAAATCCCCCCCACTCCCTGTCATAACCGCCACCGTCTGAACTTTCTTGTTCAGAGGCCCCACAAAACGAAAGTGTTGAAGCGCAAGCGCGCTACAAACATGATTCAAAAATTTTTTAAAACTTCTCTTTTGAATTTTCCCAATCCGCCCCAAACCCGCTAAGGGATATTTTTTATTCCTTGAAGGAATGAAGGGTTTTAAAGATTTTAATTCAAGCTGTTCCGCCAATAAATCATTCAAGCCCTGGTGAGTGGAATCTAAATTCGTGTGGAAAGAGAGAATGTGAATTTTATTCTGACGAGCCAAACGTTTGAGTTTTTGAACTGTGGATGAAATTTTTGAAGAATCAAGAAAAAGCGGGTGATGGGTGATCAAAACATTCGCCTTGTATTGCTTTAACTCCTGCAAAACGGATTCTGTCACATCTAGAGCGACGAGGATTCCTTCTACTTTTGCGTTGAGGGAGCCCGTTTGTAAGCCAATATTATCCCAATCTTCGGCTAGACTCGGAGGGGCAAATTGATTTAAAAAATGAAGGAGATCTTTTACTATAAGTTTAGTTTTCATGACTGAGGCCGGGTACCCTTAGAAGGGTGGCCGACCGAATGGCGCGAAGCTGCCCCTCCTTATGGGGTTGAAAATGAGTATTGAAAACCATGAATGGATAAAATTATGCAACAATCCCCCCTCCTCATCAAACAATTTGAAGTCGGCCCCATGGAAAATTTTGTTTATTTTTTAGGGGATGCCAATACCCATGAAGTGTTTGTGGTGGATCCAGCCTGGGAAATCGATACGATTTTCAAACGGGCTACCGAGTGGGATTTAAAAATTGTGGGGGCTTTAGTCAGTCACCATCATCACGATCACACCAATGGAATTGAAGAATTATTAGAGCGTGTGTCGGTTCCGATTTATGTAAATAAACACGATCTCGCCAAAGTAAGAACCCAAAGTTCTGTCTTAACTCCAACCGATCATGGCCAAATGCTTCGAGTGGGAAAAGTCGAAATAAAACTCATCCACACTCCTGGGCATACCCAAGGTAGCCA
>CAYWGE010000292.1:516-2384 GCA_964457215.1 uncultured Pseudomonadota bacterium | reverse complement strand
ACCAAAACAAGTTCCTGAACTGCGTGCAACAATAACTTCTAAGGGAGAATAGTTGTCCATAAAGAATAGCTTTCATGAAGCTTTCTTTTCTAAATGTCAAGCGCCTCCTAGCTTGACAAATGGCCGAAAGATGCGATATCAAAATGAAAGTAGTTTTCATTTATGAAAAGAAGTCTTCTTACATTTCTATTTTTAAACCTCTTTATTTGTCCTTCTTTTCTGAAAGCCGCAGATAATCAAGCTCGCCTAGCAAGTCATCTTTTGAGTTATTTAGCTCGTGATTATTCTGGCGCTGTTGCTGAGGGAAAGGTTTTAAGTAAAACAGAATATCAAGAACAGCTTGAGTTTGCAAAAACTGCTTGTAAAACTCTTACAGAAATTTCCGAAATTAAAGACAATGCCAATCTTCTAAAAGAGTGCGATGAATTAGTAGCTTTTATTCAAGACAAAAAAGCTGCAGAAGACGTTGAGAGTAAAGCTCAATTTATTCAAGCCGAATTAATCCAATTAACTCATCTTAAGCTTGCTCCGACAAGTCCTCCAGATTTAAACAAAGGTAAAATTCTTTACACGCAAAATTGTGCTCAATGTCATGGTCTTGAAGGACGAGGAGATGGTCCTCTTTCTACAAATCTAAATCCTCCGCCCGCTAATTTTACTGATTCCGAAAGAATGAAAGAGGCAAATCCTTTTCAATTTTTTAATACAATTCGCTTAGGAGTGCAGTCTACGGCAATGAGGCCTTTTACCGAACTGAATGATGAAGAAGTTTGGAGTCTAGCATACTATGTGAATTCGTTTGGAAAATCTTTAAAGCTTTCCCCTCTTCAATTTACACAAAAAATCTTAACACAAATTAATGAATCGTATACACCTGAACAATCTAAAAATTTTCATGACCTCGCCTTAAAAGCTTATCTTGAAGGTTTTGAACTTGAAGAGCATAAAATTCGCACGTTAGATGCCAATTTAATTACCCAAATTGAACAAAGCATGGGAGAGCTTAGAGCTCTCATTCAGAGTAAAGATTCAGGTGAAAAAGTCCGTTTAAAAACTCAAGAAATCCAAGCTCAACTTTCTCACGTACAAACCTTGCTAAAAGAGCAGGAAAAACACTCCTCCCGGTTTACCTTTGTCATGGCATTTGGCATTTTACTTCGAGAAGGTTTCGAAGCAATGATTCTCATCTTAACTCTTTTAGGAGTCGTAAAGTTATTTAATTCAAAAAAAGCGGCAGTTGCTATTCATCTAGGATGGAGCTTGGCTCTTGTATCCGGCATATTCATCTGGTTTCTCTTAGGTTGGGCGTTTACGATGAGCGGAGCCGGGCGTGAGGTATTAGAAGGAGCAACCTCTTTGTTTGCAGTTATAATGCTTTTATATGTTGGTTTTTGGTTACATCGCCAATCTGAAATCGGCCGTTGGACACGTTTTTTAAAAGAAAAAATTCATACTGCGTTAGAGGGAAAAAAAATAATTGGTTTAGCTTTTATTTCTTTTATCGCGGTATTTCGCGAAGTCATTGAAACGGTGCTGTTTTTAAAAGCTCTTTGGTTAGAAGGAGCCTCACTTCAAAAAACATCCATGCTCTTGGGTGTTAGCTGTGCATTTTTGTTAATTTTTATTTTAGGATATATCGTACTCCGTTGGAGCGTTAAGCTTCCTTTGCAAAAATTCTTTTCACTTTCTTCTATGATTATGGCTGTTTTAGCCTTTATTCTCACGGGCAAAGGGCTTCGCGCTCTTCAAAGCGCAGGGGTTTTAAACATGACCCCCCTTCCCTCTTTTTTTGAACTGAGTCCCTTAGGTATTTATCCTTCTTTACAAACCCTTTTTCCGCAACTTTTTCTTTTAGCTATTTTGGGCGT
>CAYWGE010000292.1:0-506 GCA_964457215.1 uncultured Pseudomonadota bacterium | reverse complement strand
GGTGTGGTTTTTTTCTAAAAAGCCTTCTCATCTTAAACCTTCTTAAGGTGAAGCAAAAAAAACAAAGGCTAATATTTTATTTTTTTAAAATTTCTTGTTTCGCTCTTAGAAATGCTTGGTGGAGTTCTTTGTAGTTTTGGGTTACAGGAAATTGTGGAAACTCCCGAATTACATTTTCTGGAGGAGAAAACAAAATTCCTTGCTCAGCTTGGCCTAGCATTCCAGTGTCGTTATAAGAGTCTCCTGCTGCGATGACCTTAAAATTTAAGCTTTGTAGAGCTTTAACTGATTTTGTTTTTTGATCTGCGAGTCTTATTTTATAGTTTAAAATTTTTGAAGAATTTTTATCAATTTCGAGGGAATGACAAAACAAGGTAGGATCGCCCAATTGTTTCATCAATGGTTTAGCAAATTCATAAAAAGTATCGGATAAAATCAGACCCTGAAATTCTTCTTTTAAATCCTTTAGAAAAAAGGGTGGGAGAAAACTGACCCAAATTTTCATC
>CAYWGE010000291.1:0-2447 GCA_964457215.1 uncultured Pseudomonadota bacterium | reverse complement strand
CTCAAGTATCAAAAGCTGAAGGAGTGAATGAGAGCGAGCTTCTCTCTATCATTGCCCATGAGTCCCGCTGTCATTACTACACTATAGCCTGGAATCTTCCGGGCAAAGTACAAACGGCTAAATCAAAATATTTGGATTCTTTAGAAGACGCAAAAGCTTTGGCAGAAGGCCTCATTGCAACGAAACAGTTTCGTGTAGATGTTGGAATTGGCCAGATCAATAACGAGGCTCATATTCAGCCGAAGGGCTGGACCCTGGAGGAAGTATTAAATCCAAAGACTGCTCTCAATCGAGTAGCTCAAGTCCTAAAAGAACGGAGTTGGGCCCATTATCATTCTAGTAATCCAGTTTTTGCTAAGAAGTGGCAAGATATGGCATTAGCTGCACTGGGAAAAATAAATTCAGGAGGGAAATTAAAGATAATTTCAAAAGTGGCTTATGATAAAAACCATTTAAGAAGTTCGGTGGTCGTTTTTAACGGCTTAAGTTCTGTGACTTTGAATCCACTACAGAAGACTTCCTGGGTAATTTACGGTGAGTATCCGCAAGCCTCTGTGCAACAATTTTAGATTCTGACTTAGAAAGCTCTAAAAAATCACTGACAGTTCCCAATTTCCAACCTTTGGATTCCAATTTTTTAATTTTTTGTTTAGTGAGCATGTACTTCCTGACTTCTATTAAATCTGGAGTCTTCCTTTTCGCGGATGAATCGAATTTCCAAACGGCACTTTAAAGCTTCAGCGACCTGCTGAAGTTTCTCAACAGAATTGCCTTCATAGTCTGCGTCTTCCAATCTTGCTACAGCAGATTGAGAAGTATGTAAGAGTTCCGCCAGATCTGCTTGAGATAGATTCGCTTCCATTCTAAGTTCCCGAATTTGTCTGGCAATCTGATCTTTCAACTTTTCTTCTTCATAATAGCGTTGAAGTTCCGGATCTTTTTCTCTTCTGCGTTTTAAAATTTCCAAAGCGTTTTTTGTTTTACCCATATTTTGTTTCCTTCTTTCTAAATCACTCGAAATAGGAATGATTTTCAGGATCTTTCTCAAAAATTATTTTTCTTTTTATAGCCAAATCAATTTCTTTAGGAGGCACCTCAGATTCCTTTTTGATGATTCCATGGCTTAGAATCACGGCTTCTCTCCCATGAAAAAAATATAACAAGCGGTATTGGATACCCTGTAGTTGCCACCGCAATTCATAAATTCCATCTCTTAAAAAATCTGCTTCGGGCCGCCGTAAATTATTTCCTAATTCTGCAAGTCTTTCTAATTTTACTTCACCTTTCTCGCTGGCCTTTTTTGGAATTTCATCCAAAAATTCCAAAGCGGGAATAGATGCTTCTTCCTTATAAAAGATAATCTCAATAGCCATAGTCATTATCTCAAATTTGAGGTTACATTACAAGAAGATTAATATCAAATCTGATATAATTGTAACCACTTGATTTATTTAATAAATTAAGAGTTTATTACTTATATTATGCAAGATGTCCACTCTGTAAATGCCTTTCTTTTTCATTATATTTCATGGAAATTTCCAAAGCGCTTTCCTTCTTGTTTTCCCGACTCATAACTTCCGGCAGTTTCTCTCTATCGTTCGTATAAATCTTCACTTCATGCCGAGCGCGACTAATTGCAACATAGTAATTGTCTCGGGCGCTAGTCAGGCTTTTTGTATCTGCCTCTATTAACACCCTGTCACAGGTCTTTCCTTGAGCTGCGTGGACGGTAGAACAATATCCATATTCTAAATGGAGAGGTTTCCCTCCATCTAATTTCAACGTCTTTCCATTTTCTTTTTGAAGATAAATATTCTGATTCTCATCAATTGTAATTACTTTTCCACGGTCCCCATTGTGAATTTGTTTTTTTGGATCATTACGGGTGAATCTTACTATTTCTCCGACAGCAATTTCTTTATCGTTTTTCTGATAAACGCTCACCTTGTTTTTCTTTTGAGGTTCCCACTTAGTGATGGAGCCATCGGACTTTTGAAGAATAATGTAGGATTGTTTGATCTCTTGAATTTGAGCAAGATCTCCTTTGTTCATCCCCATAGATTGATAGTTTCTTTCTGTCTGGATAAAATCTCCTGTTTTATAAGTGCTCAATTCCCTGAGTTGAGCTTTAGTAAAATTCTTTTCTTCAAGTGTAGGGATGTTTTTTCCAGCTATGAGATTTAGGTTATTTCGTATTTTATGGTTAATATTTCGCCTTGCTTCATTGGTTCCAGAAACAACAAGAGTTTTTTTACGCTCTTCTTCGGGGAGTAATGCGTATTCTTTAGCAATAGTACTTTGTCGATCTTGGGAATTTTTAATTTCAGTTACAGATTTATCGAGAAGAGAAAGAGATTCTTCTACTTTTCCTGTGGCAGCCAATTGGACAGCCTGCTTTAATTCTGGATTTCTTTGCCGCTGTATTTCACTCATTCCAGCCGTTTCCA
>CAYWGE010000290.1:0-2457 GCA_964457215.1 uncultured Pseudomonadota bacterium | reverse complement strand
TTTTTTGCAGCGATCCAAAAGTGGCTTCTTTCAAAGTAAGATGTCCTAACTTTCGGTTGGGTTTTGCTTCTTTTCCATACCAATGAAGATGCGCCCCCGGAACGGCGAGCAATTTTTTGAAATCAGGAACTTCACCAATCAAGTTCAGCATCGCCGAATAAGCTACTGCGTTGGTGGAACCTAAGGGTAATCCCAAAATCGCCCTCAAATGATTTTCAAATTGGCTACATTCTGCCCCTTCAATGGTCCAATGGCCTGAATTGTGAACGCGAGGGGCCATCTCATTGACCAAAAGTTTTCCATCTTTATAGAAAAATTCGATTGTGAGCACTCCCACATAATTTAACTTTTTCAAAACTTTGGTCGCATAGGCTTCGGCTTTCTTTTGAAAACGTCGAATCAGAGGATGAATCGGTGCCAATGATAAGCGCAAAATTCCTTCGTGATGATGATTTTTCACTACAGGATAAAAAGCAATTTCTCCCTTTGAACTGCGAACGGCAATGAGCGAAAGTTCGCCTTCAAACTTCACAAATTCTTCTAGAATAAGGGCCTGCCCTAAATACCCTTTCCAGATCGACTCCAGATTACTCTTTGATTGCAGGAGAGTTTGCCCTTTTCCATCATAACCAAAACGGCAAGTTTTCAGTACCGCCGGGTAACCGCTTTGGGAGAGGGCTTGCTTTAGATCTTCAAAGCTCGAAACCTTCCAAAAACGGGGCGTAGGAATTTTGAGATTTTGAAAGAATGTTTTCTCAAGCAAGCGATCTTGAGAAACTTCCAGGGCTTTTAAAGAAGGGTAAACAGATTTTTGAGTCGACAAGAATTGCAGAGTTTCAAGCGGAAGATTTTCAAATTCATAAGTAATCAAATCCAAACCTTGAGCAAATTTCTTAAGAACATTCTGATCTTGCCAAGATCCGATTTGTAAAGGCGCCACTTGCCCGGCAGAAGCGTGCGCCGCATCATCTAAAAAACGAAACTCCAATCCCAAAGGATAACCGGCTAGCGCCAACATTCGCCCCAACTGCCCCGCCCCTAAGACGCCAATACGCGTCATTTTTCCTCCCGCGGATTTGGAGAAGACAAAACTTGCTCTGTTTGATTTTTTCGAAATTGAATTAAATTTTTACGAATCTCTGGATATTTTAAAGAAAGAATCGAAGCGGCGAGTAAGGCCGCATTAATTGCTCCCGCTTTTCCAATTGCCAAAGTCCCCACAGGAATTCCACCCGGCATTTGTAAAATCGAGAGTAAAGAATCTATGCCTTTCAAGGCCTCGGATTTAACGGGCACTCCCAAAATCGGTAGATGCGTTTTGGCAGCGGCCATGCCAGGTAAATGGGCGGCTCCCCCTGCCCCGGCAATAATCACTTCTAGACCTCGTTTTTCAGCCTTATTGGCATAGTCAAATAAAAGATCCGGCGTTCGGTGGGCTGAGACTACTTGGGTTTCATGAGGAATTTTGAGCTTTTCTAAGGTTTGAACGGCGTGTTGGAGGGTCTCCCAGTCGGATTTAGACCCCATAATCACCCCAACCAGGGCTTTTTTCGATTTTGGCATGTGTTTCCCTTTTTTGAGTTTTCTACAATGAAAGATTCCAAAAAAGAGTCAAGCAGTTTTCCGTAATCCCATCCTGTCTTTCCGCCGAAGGCGGATCCGTCCTTGGGCGGAAAGATTAAGAGGAGGCCGGGAGGAGTTGTGAGTGTTTAATGTACAAAATACTGAGGATTTATCGCCTCTTAGAGGCAAAATACCTGGGTAGAGAACTACCCGGTTCTCCTTCAAAATCCTTTTTACTTTTTTTAACTTTTTAAAACAAAAAATAAAAAGCTGAGTCATTTAAGGGGTCTATAGAAAAATCCTTTTATTTTTTGCGCCGTTGGCACAGCCCTTGCTTTATATAAGCACGTCGTTGTTCAAAAACATTAGCAAAATAAGCAGTTTAAATACATTTAAGGAGAAATAAAATGGGTTCAAATGGTCCTTTACCCCCTCATATATCACCTTCTGATTGGGCAGCTAATACAGCTGCGGTCGCTCCAACTGTTTCAAGCACTGCCCAAGTAGCAAATGTCCAAGTCTTGCAACAAGCTCACCAAGCTGCCCAAGGTGCAGCCCAGGCCGCTAGTAGTTTTTTTGATACGCGAAGAGGTGTATTTGAAGCCTTTGGGACACGTGAAACAGCAAACACTCTTCGAGAAGGATTAAACCTTTGGGGACGAAATCGCGAAACCTTTGCTAACTTAATCGGGCATATGCGTCAAAGAGGTTGGAACGATATGGTCATTGTCGATGCAACTCGACAATTATTACGAGAGCACGGATCTAGTCTTTTTGCCGCCGAAGGTCAGATAGATCCCCGTAATGTAACCGATGTGGGCACTTTGTTTCAGCGTCTTCAACAAGCAGGTTTAGGTCGAAACGACGCAATACGGTGTTTAGATCAATTTGTTA
>CAYWGE010000289.1:0-2537 GCA_964457215.1 uncultured Pseudomonadota bacterium | reverse complement strand
ACCAAGGTTTCGAAACCTTGTTGAATCAAAGCGCTGAGTCCGCCGCACAAAACGACTTGTTCGCCAAATAAATCGGTTTCACACTCTTCTTTGAAAGTGGTTTCAATAACTCCCGCGCGTGTTCCCCCAATGCCTTTGGCATAAGCCAAGCCAATTTCTTTGGCCTTGCCGCTCGCGTTTTGTTCGACAGCAATCAGGCAGGGCACGCCTTTTCCTTCTTTGTATTGATCGCGCACTAAATGACCTGGGCCTTTGGGAGCGATCATAATCACATCGAGATCGGCGCGAGGTACAATGCGCTTGAAAACGATATTGAAACCATGGGCAAAAAAGAGAGCCGCACCTTTTTTTAAATTATCTTTTAAATGTTCGTCGTAGAGTTTCTTTTGATGTTCATCGGGGATCACGATCATGGCGACATCGGCCCATTTGGCGGCTTCGGAATTATTTGTGAAAACTTCTAAGCCTTGGGCTTTTGCCTTTTGAACGCCAGCGCTTCCTTCTTTTAAAGAAACGCGCACATTCAAGCCGCTATCTTTTAAACTTAAAGCATGGGCATGTCCTTGAGAACCAAAACCAAAAATAACAATATTTTTACCTTTAAGAACGTCGAGGCTTGCGTCGTTATCGTAATAAACAGTTGCCATAAAAACTCCTTTTAAAAATTATTTGCAACGCGGGTTATCACAGGCTTTTAGGGGGGTCAATGCTTTAAAAAACGTTGAAAGAGGCGGCGGCGTAGGCGTGCCCCGAAAAAACAAAACCCAAAGCGTGTTCGTAAGGAATCTCTCCCAAACCGGCACTCAGATTGACCCCGAAGGCGAGAGAAACCGGAGAACTGATAAAGGTGGTGAGCTGAACTCCAGCCAGCCCCTGAACATGCCAAAAAAGGGGTTGAACCGGGCTTCCTTCCCCCCGCTCATAAGCCCTTCGAAGAGTTGCGGCGCCTCCATGAACTCCTAAGTTAATATCCAAACGATAAGGAGTTCCTCGATAACCATAATCTCGAAAAAGTTGGGTTCGGACTCCCACGGTGCCTTGTAGATTTCTCGATAGAAAATAAGCACCTTCGGCGAAAATACTGGTTTGACGGCTGACTCCTACTGCCGCACCTACTTGTATGTATCCCGGCTCAATAAGCCATTCACCCGAAGGTGGTCGAGTGGTTCCGAGTTCAATACCTAAGCTTGCGCTAAGGCGGGGCATGTCGGGGGCTATTCGTGGGGTGTTGGAAGACATAAAACTCTTTCTTTCACTCAAAAAAATTATTGTCTAGAGCCCGAAGCTCCTCCATCGCTTGCAGGACCCGTAGGCACTGGAACGACCACAGGAACTTCTACTATACGAACCCGTTCTGTGGGCGCTGCTGCAGGCCCTCGAGAAGCCGTAGTGCGCGCGGGCCTTGTTGCAGGTCTGGCTGTTGTAGAACTCGCTGGAGTTGAAAATGGAACATTGATTCCTTCGCAGGTTCGAGGGCCTTCTACCACTTCGCAAGTGGGACGATGAGAAAATGGAGTATCTCCCCACTGTCCATTAAAAGGGCAAGGCTCTTCGAAAGTAGGTTGCGCAAAGCCATAGTTATTCGAAACACCAAAAGCAGAACTAAGAGGATCTGAGGAAGGTAAGCGATGAATGGTATGGTCAGGTTGTAATCCGAGGATATATTCAACACCCGCTTGAGTTGCACGTTCACCATAAACCGAGGAAAATCTGAGAAGGTTTGTATCCACAGGGTAATAAGTGCTCAATTCATTTAACCTAGCCTGACGCAAGCCTGCCGGAATTCGGCTGACAAAATTTCCTGGCCTTGGATTGAGAAACTCTCTCAAAGTCATTTCACAAGGGCCATAGCGGGTGAAACGGTCAATAGTTTCAGAAGTATTGCTCCACTCTCCAGTACGAGTGATGGTTTCTTTGCTCAAACGACGGACGGTAACGGTATCGCCTCCATCAATCCCACCGTTTCCGTTACTATCCGTAATCGTTACAAAAATTCTTTCGGTACGTGACATAGAAATATCCTTTATTAAGCCCTTAGCGATTATCGGCAAAAATGTCGAATGGTTGCTAATTGAATTCTATTTTGAGGTGCAAGTAATCCGTTAAAATTGAATTTGCAAAATAGAAGTCTAAGTTCTATCTTACATAAGTCTTTTCCAATTGTATTTTCGGCTTTTGTCAGGCGTTCTCCAAAAAATTAGGAAAAAGTCTCATCGCGATCGAAATTAAACTCAATAATTCCCCCCAAAAATCGGATGTACCCGGTTTGCTGGCGTGTAAAAAAGATCTTAAAATAAAAGAAGCCTATGTCGTTCGCCCTCGTGGCGAAGCTTATTCACTGGGCGATGGCATTCAGGTGCTTACACTCAAAGAACTCTGTCAGGTTTTAACTTAGAATTTTCTTAATTATCGCATTCCGGTTTCTTGAGAAGGTTGAGGTGCAACGATATCTGCAGGAAAGGGAACTCGTCCTCCACGCGGGCCACGATTGCATTCGCGACGGGTATCACGAATTAGCGCTGCAGTCTGTTGACGGA
>CAYWGE010000288.1:0-2541 GCA_964457215.1 uncultured Pseudomonadota bacterium | reverse complement strand
GTGCTTTTTTGGGGTTGAAGGCAGTTTTACTGGTTATTTTCTTTTCTTCTATTATCGCCTCTTTTGTTGGAGTTTCTTTGATGATTCTAGGAAGGGCTGGTCTCAGTAGTCAGCTTCCTTATGGCCCTTTTTTAGCTTTAGGAGCTTTGTTGGAATTTCTCTGGGGCAAAAAGATTTTGCTGGGTTATTTTAACCTCATCCAATGGATTACTCATTTTTTTAAATGATTAATAATTCTGCATTAAATTCAATAATTTAATATACATACAAACTATCTTAGACTGTAAATGTCATATTTTTGACCCTTCTATTCTGTATCAATTTAGCTAATTAAATATAATTTATAGTAAATTAATTAATAATTTTCCTTGGATTGCTTGATCCTCTTTTGCTTTTCATGTAGCCTAAATAGAGAAAGGTTAGATATTTTACCTTTTCAACTTCCTAGGCTAACTCAATTTATTTGAATGAAGGATAGGCGCATGAGTGAAAATCAGAAAAACTTTGTGAAGAAGCACCGTGAAGAATTGTTGATGAGTAAAGCAGAACTCGCTAGAAAAGCAGGGCTTTCTGCTTTAACAATTGATCGAATCGAAGCGGGTATGCAATGTCGCATGGATACAAAAAGAAAAATTATTCTCGCTTTAGGCCTCAAGCTTTCCGATAAAGATAAGGTTTTTCCGGAGTCGGATTCTTAAAGCTCTTACAAAAAATAAATTATGACACAATTACGATACTTCACCGCGGGTGAGTCTCACGGTCAAGCGTTGACCAGTATTTTAGAGGGAATGCCAGCAGGAGTGCCTGTCTCTTCTGCTGCCATCAATCACCAACTTTTTAGGCGTCAACAAGGTTACGGCCGAGGCGGCCGCATGGTGATTGAAAAAGATCAAGTTCAAATCCTTTCGGGAGTGCGTTTCGGTAAAACTCTTGGTTCTCCCATTACCTTGCAAGTCTTAAACCGTGATTGGAATGTTTGGTCTACTGAAATGGCCGTGGAAGGTAAACCCAAAGAACTCAAACGTTTAGTTACCCGACCTCGTCCTGGGCATGCCGATCTCACGGGGGGGCTGAAATACGATCACCGCGATTTAAGAAATGTTTTAGAAAGAGCCTCTGCGCGTGAAACGACTATGCGGGTTGCGGCTGGCGCAGTGGCCAGATCTTTACTGGAGGAATGTGGCATTCAGCTCTTAGGTTATGTGGTTTCTTTGGCAGATGTAGAAGCTAAATCTGATTTGCCTCCCTTTGATCGACTTCAAAAAATAGCAGAACAAAGCCCCGTCCGTACCTTTGATTCCAAGGCCGAGAAAGCGATGATTGCTCGAATTGATGAGGCAAAAGCCAAAGGCGATTCAGTCGGCGGAACTTTTGAAGTTTTAGTGATAGGCGCACCTCCGGGGTTGGGAAGTTATGTTCAATGGGATCGGAAATTAGACGGGCAACTTGCCCAATCTATTTTAAGCATTCAAGCAATCAAGGGTGTAGAGGTGGGGCTGGGATTTGAAGCAGGGAGGCGGTTTGGATCAAAAGTTCACGATGGAATTTATTATTCTGCTGTTCGAAAATTTTATCGGAAAACGAATGGAGCCGGTGGAATTGAAGGGGGAATGAGTAATGGTGAGCCGATTATCATCCGCGCCGTGATGAAGCCGATTTCTACCCTTTACACTCCTTTGGATTCTGTAGATATCGAGAATAAAAAAGCATTTAAGGCCTCCATTGAGCGCTCCGATACTTGTGCACTACCTGCCGCGGCCGTCATTGGAGAAAATGTGGTAGCTTTAACTTTAGCCAATGCCTTACTGGAAAAACTCGGCGGTGATTCACTCACAGAAATTAAACGAAATTTGAAAGGGTACTTGAAGCAAGTAAGTTCTTATTAATTATGAAAGAAACACCTTCTTTGATTGTTCTTTGTGGATTTATGGGTACGGGAAAAAGTGCAGTAGGGCGAGCTCTCTCTCGTGTTCTTCATTATAGTTTTTTTGATAGTGATCGTGAAATTGAAGCTCACGAAGGGCGAACGATACAGCAAATTTTCGAGAGTGAAGGAGAAGCTCATTTTCGTAATCTTGAAAAAGAGACGATTAAGAAATTGGCTCAAAATGTCAAAACCGTTCTTTCGATAGGTGGGGGCGCAATTTTAGATACCGAAACCTATGACTTGCTCGACTCTTTAGGTGAAATGATCTTACTTACCGCGACACCCGAAGAAATTGCGCGGCGCTTAGGGCACGAAAATGAGCGGCCTTTATTAGCCGGTGGAGATCGTAAGAAAAAGATTATTAAAATTATGAAAGACCGAGAACCCGTTTATTCGAAAGTAAAATCGAAGGTAGATACCGTCGGTTTGGCAGTTGATGAAGTGGTTCAGAAAATTTTAAAGAAATTGTAGTTATTCAAGTCCTAAAACAGATTCATGAATAAACTCATCGTCAAACTTCAACAAAATCCTTATCCCATTTATTTTTCTTTAGGCCCTTCCCAAGATTTAGCGAACGCTTTAAAAACGCAGTTTTCTGCCAAACGCTGGGTATT
>CAYWGE010000287.1:0-2573 GCA_964457215.1 uncultured Pseudomonadota bacterium | reverse complement strand
TTTAGCACCTTTCTTTCCAGGAGGAGGTTTTTTCGCCTCCTTTTTAGCCTCTCGTACTTGGCCCAACTTGGCATCAATATCGACCCCCTCACCAAACCCACTCCAAGCCGAAACTCGTTCCTCGATAGCTCCTCGATTGCCGGAATAGCGCTCTCGAGACTGCTCGATAACTTTTTGCGTGCTCCCCGTAACCTGGGCAATGGGCGGAAGAGTCGAAGCAGAAAAAGGCTGGCTCGCCACACCGTCGATCATGAGCTTCAAGTAAATGCCAAATTTGTGAAGATTGATAAGATCGTCTGCCAAAAAACGTGGCATGAACTCGGGTTCAAGAAAAATCGCATCAGGAGACCCAACCCGAAAGGAAATCATCGTTCCAACGTTACCAAACACCGCGTCCCGCACAGGTTCAGACAACTGAGCAATATACTGGTGGGCCAGGATTAAGTTTAACCGATATTTACGTGCCTCAGACAAAATATTAGCGAAGGAATCGACAGCAAAGTTTTGGAACTCATCAACATACAAATAAAAATCTTTACGATCACGCTCGAGAATATCAACCCGTTCCATTGCCGCAATCTGTATTTTTGTAATCAACATCCCCCCGAGTAATCGCATAGCCTCATCTCCGTTACGACCCTTCGAGAGATTAATGATCAGAATTTTCTCATTATCCATGATCTCTCGTAAATTCAAAGAAGACTTGGCTTGAGCTACAATATTACGGATAACCGCTGAGGAAATAAATTGCCCCACCTTGTTTTGAATAGGAGCCACCGCTTCACTTGCAAATTTACTATCGTAAGCGGCAAACTCCTGAACCCAAAATTGCTTAACGATGGGGTCTTTAACATTCTTCACAATCTCCAAACGAAAATCTTTATCGCTCAACATGCGATTGATACCAAGAAGCGTTGACCCCGGGGTGTCAAGCAAGGCCCGAACCGTATTGTTCAAAATATACTCCATGCGGGCACTCCAAACGTTCTCCCAAATCTTTTTAAACACCGACATGAGGCTCGAAGCGATACGCTCTTTTTGCTCAATAAGTAAGCCGTGCGGCAAATCAGGGTTTACCTCAAGTACGTTAAACGCTATGGGGAACTCATAATCCGCAGGATTAAAGTACACAACGTCGTTAATGCGCCACGATGGGATAAAATCAATTAATTTCTCAGCCGTATCACCATGAGGGTCTATATAGCAACAGCCATGTCCCGCATAAACGTCAGAAAGAAACATGTTTTCAAGAAGAGTGGTTTTTCCCATGCCGGTTTTACCAATAACATACATGTGCCGACGACGATCATCCGTTTTAATGCCAAATTTCCGCAATTCATTGCGGAAATTTGTTTGACCAAAATACGTGATGTGGCTTTCATGATCGTAGCTAAATTCAGGCATAGAAAGGACGTACAAAAACACTACATCGGAAGATTAGGCGGAATATCATTATGATCGTCGTGATTATTATGACTAGTGTGGTTATTACTAGCATCACCATGGTCATCGAAAGCATGCTGAGGTACTGGTTGTTCGGTATGAGGACGAGCAGCGCGACGCTCCATATAAATACGCTTCCAATCTTCAAGAGAGGGTTCGTTTTTGACGATTGGTGCTTCAGGCAAGCCGGCCGGCGCTTCGGAACGACGGGCGCCCAAACCGGCAAGAACCGGCGTTCGAGCGTCAGCCACAGGGAAGTGCCAAAGAGAAGCAAGCTCTTCGGCATTTAAAATGAATGGGGTTGCTCCTGAACTAATTTTGCGCCCTTTAAACGTCTTTGCCAAACGACGCTGCTTTCCTGGCAACAGCCAAGCATGCCAAAAATAATCATTCTGAGTAACCGTTGGTCCAAACATGCCCAGAGAATTCATGATAGGGTTAGCAAAAGGCTGAAAAATACCCTTCATGCCCGCCGCCATAATGCCTTTTCGTAATTGGCCGTTAGGAGCGAGCGCAATGTAACGGATCTTTGTATACCAAGCTACCTTGCCGATTTTTTCAGCAACCCCTTCCATCTGAGCCTTCTCGATGGCGCTAAGTTTAAACATGCGGAAGTCATCTTGTTTCTTTTCAGCCTTTTCAGAGCCTCCTCCAAGATCAAGGCCGGAAATCTGCTTGATAACCTCTTTCGGCAACAACGTCACTGCTCCACCGAGTTTCGAGAAAAATCCCGGAGGGTGATGAGCGGGGGGTTTGCCCATAATTTTCTCCAAAAACGCCACACCGGCCTTAAGCCAAGATTTATCTTCAGGTGGTTTAATGATAATCTGCAAGTACATCTTCTCGTGAGGCTGCAATTTACCAAAGAATTCAATAACAGAATATAGCGGATCCTTGAAACGATTATCTTTTTCCCCTTGATGCTCAAAATCATCATAGGTACGCAAAGGGAAATACTCCGGTTCAGCTAAAGTGTACTCGGCACCAAAAAGATCTTCACGCTCATTAGGATATTTCGTCTCGATAGACTGAGCATAATCAGGAATTTCGGTAATCTGAGCTTCTGGGTACTGAGCGTAATTATCCGCCTCAACGATATCGCGAAATTTTTCTTGCAAGCAAATAGCTAA
>CAYWGE010000286.1:0-2598 GCA_964457215.1 uncultured Pseudomonadota bacterium | reverse complement strand
AAAGGATGGATTTCACGGGCGTACAACTTTCTTTCCAAGACAAATCCGCTTTCTAAATCAGGAAGTTCAATGACGCTATGTCGAACATAAGAATAGAAAGGAAAAATACGAAGACATAGGCGGGCGATGTAACCCAGCTTGTCTTCGGCACCGATGAGAAGGTTTTTGAAACTAGGTCCCGTGGCTTGTTTGGGGACAGGATAAGTTTCGTAGAGGATCTCTCTTCCATCCAGAAAGCAAAGCGCCACGCAAAGGTCCTGAATTTGGCCGTAGATCAGGTGATAGAGGTTGGGGATTTTCTTCGAAAGAATCTCGCGCAGGCTCTGAGCCTGAAACTCAGGGGAGTAATATCCTGAGCTGTAGCCTTGGTGTTGCAAGTGCGCTTCTAGTTCTTCCGCACTCACGGTGGCGTCTACCCAAACCTGATGAGAAAGTGAATCGATTTTGATCATAAGGGCAGCCCCAACTTGCCTGGGTTTAAGAGGTTCTTCGGGTCAAAAAAGGCTTTGGAAGCTCTCAGGTAATTCATCAGAGTTCCCATTTCTTGAACAAAGCCTTCGGCTTTCAGCATCCCCACGCCGTGATGATGACTCACCGTTGCCCCACACTGATGGCAAGTTTTCAGAGCTTGAGCCCACACTTGATGATGAAGAGCCAGTGAGGCATTCATGTCTTCGGCCCGGCCGGCAAAAGTGAAATAAATACAGGCCCCGTCCGAGTAAAAATGAGAAAGGTGGGCCATGACCAAGGCGTAGGGAGCGAGCGCCTTTCTCATTTCATGGTAGAGGGTTTCGATCTTAGACCAAGGCGCCGCCACTTCGAAAGTGTCCGCAAAACAGCCCTGGTAAATGAGCGGGGACATTTTGTAAGAAACACTGTAACGTTTTTTCAACCAACGCCAGCCGGGCTCTTCCCCTAAATCTTTTCCTCCTCCCTTGAGGCAAATTTTTTTTACTTCTTCGTTTTCCAGCTCGACTCTCCACGACGCCCCTTCGAATCCTAAAATCAACAGAACTCGGTGCAGGCTCCAGTCGAGGATTCGGTTCAGGGCCTGAGGATAAGAAAATAAAGTTTGGTGAGTTTTCTTTTTGATTAATTCCAGAACGGGGTGAAGAGAAGAGGCTTGAGATTTTGTATTTTTTCCTTTCCCCTTCTTGAAGAAAATCCAGGAGTCTAAAGGGTCATACAAACGGACCACCGCAGGCCTGAAGCCCGCCTGCATGAAGTGACGGACCGCCGCCATTCCTTCGTAGATGTTAGAAAAAGAAAAGGCCCGAAAAGCTTGAGCTTCCGGCTTAGGGGCAATCCTTAACGTCGCTTCTGTCATCAATCCTAGCATACCTTCCGACCCCAAAAATAATTCTTTTAAATCTAAAGGTTGATCATTTCCGATTTGAAAAATCTGACCATCGGCCAGACACAGTTCCAGAGCTTCCACGCGGTCTTCGATCTTTCCATACTTGGTGGAGAGCTGACCAGCAGAGCGACAAGCAAGATAACCTCCTAAAGTAGAGCCATAAATGGAGGAAGGAAAATGTCCGAGAGTGAAGCCTCGATCTTGAAGTTCCCTTTCTAAAATTTCGCCAAGAATCCCCGTTTGAACTCTGGCTTCTAAGTTTTCAGGATCGATGGAAATGATTTTTTGAAATCGTTTCAAGTCGATGCAAACGCCTTCTTTTAAAAAGAGAGTCCCTCCGCAAACTCCAGAACCAGCTCCAAAGGGAATAGAAGAAATCTCTGCTTCGTTTAAGACTTTTAAAATTTGAGAAAGCTGTTCGGTATTTTCGGGCCAGAGGATCAGCGTCGGTTTTTTTTCGACCACGAAATCTCGCATCTTGATTAGTGAAGAGATGTTACAATCTCGGGCATAAGAAAGACGGTCCAATTCGCGATCGGAAATTTGATGAGGCTGAAGAAACTCGAGAAGTTTGGGTTTGAGCCCTAGCATTGAACTCCCGAGTTTTTTCGATCGTAATAATACCAGTTTAAAATGAGACAAAGCAGATAATAGATCACAAATCCATAAAGTGCATATTCGGCGTGGCCCTTTTTAATTTGTTGCCCAAAAACAATAGGGATGATGAAAGCACCATAAGCCGCAATGGCGGAAGTCCAGCCTAGTACAGGACCCGCTTGCTCTTTGGGAAAAATATAGGGAATGCTTCTAAAAGTAGAGCCATTGCCAAGCCCTGTCGCCACAAACAGAATCATAAATAATCCAAAAAAAGGCCACCAATAAGCCTCGGGGCTTGGGGCCGCTTTTGCTTGCACAATGCAGTAAGCAACACCCAATGCGGCAAACACTTGGACCAAAGTGCTCCACGTCGTAATTTTTGACCCACTTTGAATTTTATCAGCCCACCATCCTCCGATAGGACGAATAAAAGCTCCCAGCATAGGGCCTAAAAAAGCCCATTTCATGGGATTGGGCGCATAAGGATTCACAGCACCATTGGGCAAATATCCAAAAACATCTTGAATCAATTTTGGAAAAGAAGAGGAATAGCCAATAAAAGAACCGAAGGTCATGACGTAGAGTATGGTCATGATCCAGTTGTGTTTGTTTCTAAAAATTGAAAATTGTTTTTCCAAATTTCC
>CAYWGE010000285.1:2328-2600 GCA_964457215.1 uncultured Pseudomonadota bacterium | reverse complement strand
CGTTAGGCTCGGTAATTGGGTTGATGCCGCCTCTTTCTATTTCAAAAGAAGAATTAAAAACGCTGATTCAAATTACTTACGATTCAATCGATCAGGTGTGTCATGGCTAAAACCCTTTTCATTACGGGAACCGATACGAATGTCGGGAAAACCATTGTAGCCGGAGCGCTTGCTGCCTATTTGCGTGAAAAAGGGGTGGGAGTAGGTGTGATGAAACCTTTAGAATCGGGTTGTTTATCAGGGGGGCGCTCGAAAACTCCTGGAAAAAGTTT
>CAYWGE010000285.1:0-2318 GCA_964457215.1 uncultured Pseudomonadota bacterium | reverse complement strand
TAGAGATCTCTATCCCGAAGATTCTAGAAACTTTCTCCAAACTTTCGTTGATTCATGAGGTTTTGCTCGTCGAGGGAGCAGGAGGATTATTAGTGCCGATTGCAGCTCGTAAAACAATCGCCGACTTAATTGAGCAAATGCAATCGGAAGTATTGCTAGTGGCCCGCGCGGGTTTAGGGACCCTCAATCATATTCTACTCACCTTGGCTTATTTAGAACGTCGCCGAATTCGGGTGGCGGGAATCGTGTTAAATCACTCTCAGGCCGAAGAAGATTTGTCGGTCAATTATAACCTTAGTACTTTGCAAAAATATACGACGGCACCCGTTTGGGGTGAATTTCCCTATCTCAAAAAAGTAAGAGAAAGAGCTCAATTGGCTGAAGCTTTCAAGCAATCGCTTGGGGAAAAATTCGAGGTCTGGAGTCAAGCGAGCTGATGTTCATAAAGAACAACAGTTAAATTATCGGGTTTGGCTTTTTTACCCGTGGGAAGAATATCTTTTCGAACGCGATCTATCGTAACATGATAAATTTTTTGAACCGCTTCTTCTAAAGAACCGTGGCTCGCAATACGCGCTAAATCTTGAAGAGAAAAGTCGAGCGAGTAGAAATTGTCGGTGATTCCGTCACTTAGAAGTAAGACTCGGTCTCCTTTTTTTAGCTCAAAATTAAAACCTTCTAAATCACGATGCGGAATAATGCTTTCTTGTCCTAAGCAACGCGACAAAATGTGATTGAGCTGGTGAGCGGTATCTTGATCAATTAGTCCTTCGCGTAATAAATCTTGGCCATTGGTATGGTCGCGCGACTGAGCGCAAACTTTTCCTTGTCGAATCACCACGCATTTAGAATCCCCAATATTTAAGCAGCGGAGTTTATTTTTTTGAATTTGAGCGCAAACGAGGGTGGTGCCCATAAAGGCAGAACCCCCTAAAGTAGGATCATTTTGCACGCGTTGAAGAAGCGCTTCGTTAGCGAAAAATATCGCCTGTTCGAGATTTTGATCTTGAAAAAGAGCGTATTCTAAAAAGTCAACGACAAGTCCTGACGCAATATTCCCTCCAATATGGCCCCCCATTCCATCTAAAACAGCCAAGACTCCTTTTTGAGGAGTGATCAAAAGTGCATCTTCGTTGCGGTCTTTGTAAAGGATCCCTTCCGAGCTAAAAGCAAACAAAGGCCCTGTCGGTAGAGCCGCTGCAAAAGAACCAATCTGATTATTACGAATCTTATTGCCGGATTGAACCCATTCGGGTTCTCGTTTTTTAATTTTATCTTCTTCTAGCCATGAGCGCAGTAGTTGCACCTGTTGGCTCAAATGCATCGGGTGATTAAAGTGATGCATCATTTGTGCTTTTTCAAACTCTCCACAGACTTGAAGTATTCGCGCCCCTTCATCCAGTTCGTGCATTAAGACCTGAGCTAAGAATGATTTTTGTTCTCCACTTAATTTTGCGCCAGTTTGAACATTGATTTTAAAAAAATCACGCACACGCCGGGAGATTTTTCGTGGAGAACGCACTGAGAGTAAGCTCGGAATATTTTTTTCAGATTTGAAATCTTTTGGTGAACTTAAAGGGAGGCCTTGACGCGAATGCGAAAGAGTAGAGCCGCGAGTTTCAATGAACTTATTGGACATTAAATACAGTCTCCCCTTCGACCTTAAGTAAGGATTAACTTTAAAATTATACCAAGAAAGAAACAAAAAGCTCAAGACTTAGTAAAGGTTTTTGTTCGTTTTTTTAAGGGTTTGAAAGAGTTTATGAAAGAAATATGAAAGGATTATTGGTGCAACGCGTTAAGCTTAAACATCTTTAAGCAAAACTCTTAAATCTCTTTTGAAAAACGAGGCGTTGGGATTTATAATAAGAGACGAGGATCCCATGAAAAATCTAATTTTTAAGGTAGCTCTGGTTCTGCTTTTACTTTGTGAACTTTCCTCCTTCGCGAAGGCGGGTACCAATGTAAATGTTTGGTTGGGAAATGGGGGAGGATGGGGAGGCTACGCTCCCTATGCAGGGTATGGAGGATATTATTATCCTCCCGTTGGGTATTATTATGGAGGGCCGTATGGGGTTCAAGTTTATACGAATCCCTCAGGGCCATTTTATTATCGGCCGGGTCCGGTTTATCCGGGTAATCCTTATTATTACAATACAGCTCCTTCGGGTTCTTCGAATGCGGCGATTAAGAAGGCGGATCCGTTCGATAGAAGAGTGTGGGAGGGAGCGTCACCTGCGGGAAGGATTCTTCCCTAAATCTCCCTTTATAAAATATAATCTGTCATCCTCCGGCCCCGAAGGTGTCCCTTTGGGATT
>CAYWGE010000284.1:0-2615 GCA_964457215.1 uncultured Pseudomonadota bacterium | reverse complement strand
CTCAGAGCCTTTTTTCTCCCATAAAACTTTTTGGACAGTCGATTCATCCCAAAGCGTAATTTTTTTATTTTCGTGGAGGGCTTTTAAGATGCGATCGGGAGACCATTTCGCATCGACTGGGCAAGGCACTTGATTGCAGTAATTGCAACGTTTGCAGTGGGTAAAATCAATCGCGAAGGGGTGTTGGAAGGGTTTTGCTCCCGATTTTTCAGCGCCTCGAAAAAGAACTTTCGAGAGCTCCGACATCGGAGGAAGCGGGAGTGGAAAATCTGAAGATCGAAAAGGTTCTAAAGGATCTGCCCCTGCATTTCCAGAAACCGAGAGGAGTTTTTCAGCCTCGGAGTAAAACGGCTCAATCGCGGAATAAGAAAAAGGCCACGCTTCAAATTCTTTTTCGCGCATTCGGAGCGAAACTCCCGCATAAAAACGGGCGAGTCCGCCCACTGCTTGGGGCAGATATTTTTTCTGGTTTTTTTTCTGGGCGAAGCTGACTTCCGCTTTAGGCACATGGGCCGAAAGTAAAACACTTTGTTCGGAAAAGATCTCTTCGATCTGGGATTGATTTAGTAAAACGCCTCGATCAATCACCAAAGGATGAAATCCACGTTCGACGAGCTTATGCGCGGCCAGAGCCCCTGCAATACCGCCCCCTAGAATCGCAATATCAAAAGATAAAGTAGACACCCCAAAAGGTGTAACAGAGCCGTTTCAAGATATGCAAGAGAGGATTAAGAGAGTTCCCAATCGGCAGAGCGTTATTCTTTAGCCGACTTATCATGCTTTTGGATAAACTTTTTCACGTCTTCGATGTGTTCTAAAACAAGTTTCGCTTTTTTAAGCCCAAACTGGAACGGAAACTTATCATCTTCACTGTTTTTTAAAACGAGCATGGGATTGCCTTTGTATTCCGATTCTTCAACGATGGCCATAACCACTCCTTATATTTTGAATTAAAAACTTTTCTTGCAGTACACACAGAGGAAAGAGAGAGGCAAGTTTAAAATGAATGGAATCATTTAAGCAATAATTGAACAGGCAGCGCCCCATTCATTAATGGAATTGTTTTGGGTGATTTTAATCCGAGTAAATGGGTTGGAGCTTTTTGAGGAACGAGCAGGGCAATACGCCAACCTGAAAAGTGTTCGTTCAGAGTTTGACCCACTTCTTGGTATAAAGCTTTTATTGCGCCCGCGCCAATGCGCTCCCCATAAGGGAGATTGGTAATGAGCAAACCTGTCTTTGCTGGAGCTCTCCACTCTTGAAAAGGTTTCACCGAGAAATCGAGATATTTTTCTACGCGGGCGCGCAAGGCTGAAGCACGCGCAACCTCTACATATTTTTCACGGATGTCCGAGGCATAAATGGGATAGGGGAGGGCATTTTTTTTATTAGCCCGCAATTGATCGGAAACGCGGCGCCATAAAGCTCGGTCAAACCCCGCTAAATTTTCCAACGCAAAATCATCTTTGCCGCGATGAATGAGAGGCGCTTTGTCGAGCGCAATGTAAGCGGCTTCGATGGCGATAGTCCCTGAACCACACATCGGGTCTAGCAAAACTTCTTCACCGGTATATCCGGCAAGGAGCAAAATTGAGGCTGCTAAGGTCTCTTTTAAAACGGCGGGATGTCCGTTGGTTCGCCAACCGCGTTTATGAAGTGCACGGCCAGCGGTATCCAAGCTAAGCACTGCCTTTTGATTCCGGACAAATAAAATAATTGAAATTGGGTTATCTGCTTCAGCATCAAAGCGAGGAGCAGATTTTTCAAAAGCACTCTGTTGAACGGATTGCACAATCGCTGTCACAATGGTTTGTTCGCCTAAAGCTTCTGCGTGAGCATCCGTCAAAACTGGAACTACAGTGAAGGGCCTGTGCGACCTGAGCCAATCGGGCCAGACAATTTTTCTTAATTCATTTTGTAAATAAGAAATGTTCGGTAGAGCAAATTCTGTAATCACTCGCTGAATGCGGCTGGCACTGCGTAAGAGTAAGTGCGCACGGTAAGCCGTTTCCAGATCGGTCGTAAATAAAATCCCACGATAGAGAGGGCTTTGATTTTGGATGCCCAGTCTTTTCAGCTCTTGAGAAAGCACCTCAACCGTTTCATGGGGACAAGTGGCAATCCAGCGCGCAGAGGAGTTTGGCATACGCATTACTTCGAATTGATCTCGTAGATTTTTCTCTTGAGGCCTTTTTTAATGCTCGCATAAGTCGCGCGATTTTTTGAGCCCAGAATCTTTGCGAATTCCAGCACCTTCGGGAAAAGTTCCGCTTCGCTAAAACAATCGCTCACCACTCCTTTTTGCTTGGCTTCTTCTCCGCCAATGCGTTTGCCGGTTAAAGCGAGTTCCCAAAGCGCTTGTTTGTTGGGGAGGCAGTCAATGATTTCGTGCATGGCATCGGTGAAAGGAATATTCACATCGATTTCAGGAAAACAAAAAAATCCCCGGTCTTGACGCATGAAACGAAAATCGAAGGCGCAAGCTAAAATTGCGCCGCCTCCAAAAGCGTGACCATTCAGCGCTGCGAAAGTAGGTAGCGGTAAAGTAGCCCAACGCAGTAGCATGTCATCAATAATATCTTTAAATTTTGGAATATAATCACCGCCTTGAGCGA